>DASVNL010000053.1:0-7912 GCA_036383875.1 Thermoanaerobaculia bacterium | reverse complement strand
CGCTGCACGCCGCCGACGACGAGCTCGTACGGCGCGACCGCCGCGATCTTCATTCTTCCGAGCGCGTCGACGGAAGGTTCGACGCAGGTCAACGGCGGCATACTCAATCTGACTCTGCCGCTCGGACCCGAGCTCGCCGGTCAGCCGTTCACCGCGGTCGCGAAGCATCCGTGGCTGAGCGTCTCGCCTGCCTCCGGCGTCGTACCGCCGAGCGGCTTGTCGCTCGCCGTCACCGCGAACACGACCTCTCTCCCGCTCGGCACGAGCCTCGGCGGCATCACCGTCACGCTCACCACGCCGTCGGCAGGCAACGTCGCATCGCACGGCACGGTCGTCTTCAACCCCGGCTATTCCATCAGCCTCGTGACGCCCGTCGCACCGACGACGAAGAGCACGCCGCCGCCCGACGCGTTGATCATCCCCGCGATCGCGCACGCCGACGGCATCAACTCGCACTTCCAGTCCGACGTGCGCGTGTCGAACACGTCGCCGCAGCTCATGACGTACGAGCTCACCTTCACGCCCAGCGGCGACAGCGGCGTCACCGAAGGCAAGCAGACGACGTTCTCCGTCGAGCCGGGACAGACCATCGCCCTCGACGACATCCTCCGCTCCTGGTTCGGCACCGGCGCGCAAAGCGTGACCGGCTCACTCGAGATTCGTCCCGTCACGCAGTCGTCCGCACGCACGACGAGCGAAGTGCTCGCCGGACTCTCGAACCTCGTGACGTTCGCCTCGTCGCGCACGTTCAACCTCAACGCGAACGGCACGTTCGGTCAGTACATCCCCGCGATTCCGTTCGCGAACTTCATCGGCAAAGGCGCGAATGCGTCCGCAGGTTCGGTGCTCTCGCTGCAGCAGATCGCGCAGTCCGCACGCTACAGAACGAACCTCGGCATCCTCGAAGGTTCCGGCGAGCCGGTGTCGATGATCGTGAAGATCTTCGGCGACGACGGTCTGAAGCTCACCGAGTTCCCGCTCGATCTGAAAGGCGGCGAGCATCGCCAGCTCAACTCCTTCCTCGGCCAGCACGGCATCTCGTCGCTCAACGACGGCCGCGTCGAGCTCGAAGTCATCTCCGCCGGCGGCAAGGTCACCGCGTACGCCTCGGTGCTCGACAACGAGACCAGCGATCCGATGCTCGTCACGCCTGTGACGCTCACCGATGCCGGCAACACGAAGTGGGTCATGCCCGGCGTCGCGGATCTCAACAACGGCTTCGCGAACTGGCAGACCGACATGCGCGTCTTCAACGCCGGCACGTCCGACGTCGACGCGACGTTCGCGTTCTACTCGCAGAATGGCGGCGAGCCGAAGACCGCGACGTTCACGATCCCCGCGGGCCAGGTGCGCCAGTTCGATCGAACGCTCGCGACGGTCTTCAACTCGACGAACGACGGCGGCGCCGTCCACATCTCGACGTCCAACGCCGCGCGACTCGTGACCACCGCTCGCACGTACAACCAGACCACCGGCGGCACGTACGGACAATTCATCTCCGCGGTGACGCCGGGTGAAGCCGCGGGCACGGACACGCGTCCGCTGCAACTGCTGCAGGTCGAAGAGTCGACGCGCTTCCGCTCGAACATCGGACTCGCCGAAGTCACGGGCAATCCGGTGACGATCGAAATCGCGGTCGTTCCGCCGGACTCGAAGTTCACCGCCGTCACGCAGCTCACGTTGCAACCGAACGAGTTCCGTCAACTCGGCTCGCTGCTCCGCAGCGTCGGACTCGCCGACACGCACAACGCGCGCGTCACGGTGAGTGTCATCGAGGGCAACGGTCGCGTCGCGGCCTACGCCAGCGTCATCGATCTCGTGACGAACGATCCGACGTACGTCCCCGCACAGTAAGAAGAATGATTCGCGCCGTGTTTACCGCACGGCGCGAATCAACGCTTCCATGTGGCCGAGGTACTTTTCGAAGGCTTTCTTGCCGGCGGCGGTGAGTGCGTACTCGGTGCGCGGCATGCGCCCTTCGAACGATTTGCGGCAGGTGATGTAGCCGGCTTCTTCGAGCTTGCGCGCGTGCACGCTGACGTTGCCGTCGGTCGTTTTCAGGATCGCCTTGAGCTCGTTGAACGTGAGCGTCGGCGAGACCGCGAGCGCGCTGACAATGCCGAGGCGCATCTTCTCGTGAATCAGACGATCGAGATCGGTGACATCCGCCGTCGGCGGTGCCACTCGTTCTTCGTGTTTCTTCATTGCGCTCGACTTAGCCACCGTATCTCCTTGCGATGATCGCTCCGAACACCACGTGCAGTCCACCGAAGCCTGCGCCGAGGAGCGCATTCGCGCCGGCGAAGGGCACGAGACAGGCGGCGATGCCGAGGATCATGAAACAGACGCCCATCACCGGAACGACCGGAATCGAGAAGGCGCCGCTGGAAACGAATGAGGTCCCATACAACAACAGCCACGCTGCAGGCATCGCGGCGTAAACGTCGTGACGCGCCAGCGCGAACGTGAGGATCGCACCGGTGATGAGCGGCGCAAAGTAACTGACGAAGAAGCGGCGCGTCGTCTGATTGCGAAACGAAACGCCCGCGCGTCGCGCCTTGAGGAACATCGCTGCGCCGCCGATGATCGCGGCGAGGAACGCTTCGCCGAGCCACAGCGTCAGCCACGCCTCGCCGGTGCGACCGTGCGCGAGCACGGCGGTGGCGATCGCCGTGATGCCGATCACCACGCCGCCCCATCCCGGGATCGACGTGAACGCCTCGGCGCGCTGCATCGTCTCGCGGATGTAGCGCAGGTTCTTCAGCGCGTGTTCGTGGATCGGAGCAGGTTCCGTCATGCAATTGTGGAGTGTACGCTGATACTTTTGTGGCGCAGCTCACGGCCGCGTCTCCGTCTCAAACGTATGTTGCTGCGACGGTAGCTGTCGAGGCAATGTAAAATAACCCGCCAGTCCCGACGGAGGCCCATTCAATGCGGAATGCTGTAAGTACTTTACTGCTCACTCTTTTCGTCGCTTTCGCGACGAACGCCGCGACGTTCGATCGAGTCACGGATCGCGACCTTCTGGATCGCGCCGAGCTCGTGGTCGTCGCCACGGTTGTCGACTCGACCACGCGTCAGGTCCCGAACGGCAACATCTACACCGATTCGCGCCTCCGCATCGAAGACGTCGTCAAGGGCTCGGCCGGTACGACCGTCACGGTTTCGCAGCTCGGCGGCTTCTACGGCGATCGCGGCATCGTGATGCCTGGCTCGGCGAGTTACGAAGTCGGCAGCCGCGTCCTCGCCTTCCTCATCAGCCGAGGAAACGGGACGTACTACACGGCGTACATGGGACTTGGAAAGTATCGCTTCGTGCAGGACATCCTCGTGCGCGACGGCGACGGCATCGACATGCTCGACGGCGAAGCCGCAGATGCGCGTTACGCGATTGAGTTCATCGACGCGCTTCGCACCGGCCAGCCCGAGCTCGCGGGTCGCGCACCGCAGCCTGCGGCGCAGGCGACGCGCGATTGGAAGCCGGCCTCGAACGCCGTGGCTTCCGCATACGCATCGACCGCGACCAGCGGCGGCATCACCCATCCCTATCGCTGGAACTGCCCCAACTCCTGCACCAAATCCTTCCGCGTCGATGACACGCCGCAGCCCGGCGTCGACTTCATCACGGGACTCTTCAACGCAACCGAGCTTTGGACGAACGAGCAGTACTCGTTCATTTCGCTCACCCTGTCGGGCTCGCACAGCGAGAACACCAACAACTCCGACACGAACAACGACATCATCCTGGCCGGCAGCTCGACGAACAGCGAATGCGCGAGCGGCATCGCATGCGGAATCGCGACGCTGACCTCCACGACGCACTCGTGGGCCGGTGACACCTGGTACACCATCATCGGCGCGGACGTCGTCATCGAGCCGAGCGTGAACACGCAGGCGCTCTTTGAAGTCGTCGCGGCGCACGAGTTCGGCCACGCCATCGGCATTCGCCACTCGAATCAGGGAACGCCTTCCACCACGCAGGCGCTCATGAACTCCACCGTGCCGTCGGGACTGAACCTGCGCACGTGGGATCGCGAGGCCGTGTCGCTGCTGTACGGCAGCGGCCTGCCCTGCTCGAGCGTCTCCATCAACAGCACCTCCGGCGGCGGCACCGTCAACGCGGGCAGCACCAAGAACCTCTCCGTCAGCGCGAGCGGCTCCACGCCGTTCACGTATCAGTGGTACGAGGGAACGTCAGGCAACACGGCGAATCCTGTCGGCTCGAACAACTCCAGCTACACGACTCCTCCGATCAACACCGTGCGCAACTTCTGGGTGCGCGTGTCGAACGGCTGCCCGTCCTCCGCGGACAGCGCGACCATCACCGTCACGCCGCAGGCGTGCGATCAGCCAAACATCACCACGCAGCCGCAGAACACGCAGATCGTCTCCGGCGGCACCGCGACGCTTACCGTCGCGGCGACCGGCGATGCGCCGCTCACGTACAAGTGGTATCGCGGCGCGGTCGGCGACACGTCGAATCAGGTCGGCACTGGCCAGAGCTTCACGACGCCCGCGCTGACGCAGACCACGACGTACTGGGCGCAGGTCAGCAACACCTGCGGCACGAAGAACAGCAACCTCGCGACCGTCACCGTCGCGCCGTGCACCGCGGCGTCGATCGCGACGCAGCCGTCGAACGCGAGCGTCGAGCTCGGACAGAACGCGCAGCTCAGCGTGATCGCCGGCGGCACCTCGCCGTTCACGTATCAGTGGTACCAGGGCGACTCCGGCAATCTCTCGCAGCCCGTCGCCGGTGCGAACAGCGCGTCGTTCTCGCCGGGACCGTTCAACACCGCGGGCACGTTCAAGTACTGGGTCCGCGTGTCGAACACCTGCGGCGCGACGACCAACAGCGTCAACAGCAACACCGTGATCGTCACCGCCGGCTCCTGCGTTCCGGTCTCGATCAACGGTCAGCCGACGAGCGTCAACCTCCCGCTCGGACAAGGCGCAACGCTCAACGTGAACCTGCAGGGCACCGCGCCGTTCACGTATCAGTGGTACCAGGGCGACTCCGGCAACGAGTCACAGCCCGTCGGCGGTGCGAACGGCCCGTCGCTGCCGATCGGTCCGTACAACGTCGCCGGCATCTACAAGTTCTGGGTCAAAGTCTCGAACACGTGCGGCGCCACCACGACGACGCTCAACAGCGTCACCGTCGTCGTCACCGTCGCGTGCGCTGAAGCAACCGCGCCGAAGATCGCAGCGCCCGCGGCGACGTTCTACAGCCTCGCGTACGACGTCGAATGGACCGGCGAGCTCGATGTGACGCCGACGTTCGAAGTGCAAGAAGCGACGAACGCCGACTTCACGCAGAACCTCAAGACCTTCACCGTCACCGGCGCGAAGAAGAAGACCATCCTCGCGCATCTCGAGATCGAGAACGACACCCGTTTCTACTATCGCGTGCGCGCGCTCAACGCATGCACGTCGCAGCCGACCGCGTACTCGTCGACGACCTCGACGATCATCAATCGTCCGCAGCCGGCGACCAGCACATCGTTCTCCGTCAGCATTCCCGACGGCACGTCGCAGCCGATCGTGCAGGACATGCTCGTCCCCGGCTTCGGTGAAACCGCGACCAACGGCGACACGTTCAGCATCACGTCCGACGTTCCGTGGATGACGATCTTCCCGCCGACCGGCGCGCTCTCCGCGGGCGGCACCACGGTGCAGATCACGATCAATCCGACGTCGCTCGACGTCGGCACCACGACCGGCACGATCGTCGTGCAGCGCACGCAGCCGTCATCGGGCAAGGTCAAGACGAACGGCACGACGTCCGTGTCACTGCCCTTCGGCGTCAGCCTCGTCACGCCCGTAACGCCCGCGCCGCGCACGTCCGCGCCTCCGGGAACGATGATCATCCCCGCGGTCGCGCACGCCGACGGCATCGGCACGCGCTTCCAGTCGGACGTGCGCATCGTCAACGCGTCGAACGAAGCGATCGAATACGAACTGTCGTTCACGCCGTCCGGCCAGAACGGCACGCAGACCGGCAAGCAGACTACGGTGCGCATCGAAGGCGATGACGTGATGTCGTTCGACGACATCGTGAAGGCCTGGTACGGCGCCGGCGTCCTCGGCGAGTTCGGCGTCGGCACGATCGAGATCCGCCCGCTCAACGGCGCGAATCCGCTCGCGACCTTCGCGTCGAGCCGCACGTACGCCGTCGAGCAGCGCGGCACCTACGGCCAGTTCATTCCGGCCATCGGCATCGAGAAGTTCATCGGAAACATCGGCTCCGACTCGCTCGCGAAGATCAGCCTGCAGCAGGTCGCGAACAGCGCCGCGTATCGCACGAACGTCGGCCTCGTCGAAGGCACGGGCGCAGGCGCGAACGCGATCATCAAACTGTTCGACGGCAACAACAACCTCCTCAAGACCGTCGAGCGTTCGCTCCAGCCGTACGGCCACGAGCAGCTCGCGTTCTCGCAGCTCTTCGGCAACATCGCCGTCGACGACGGACGCATCGAAGTCTCCGTGAACTCGGAGAATGGCAAAGCCAGCGCGTACGCGTCGGTGATCGACAACGCCACCAGCGATCCGCTGCTGGTCTTCCCCGAGCAGGCGCTGCGCTCCGTCGCGCGTCGCTACGTCGTGCCCGGCGTCGCGGAGCTCGAGAACGGCGTCGCGTCGAACTTCCACAGCGACATGCGACTCTTCAACGCCGGCGATTCGCCGGTGACGGTCACGCTCAACTACTACCCGCAGGCCGGCGACGCCACGCCGCGTCCGGAATCCGTGCAGCGCGTCATCGATCCGGGCAAAGTCACCGCGATCAACAACGTGCTCCCGTCGCTCTGGAACCTGAGCCGCACCGGCGGCGCAGTGTCGATCGACGCATCGTCGGACGCTTCGCTCGTCGTCACGGCGCGCACGTACAGCCGCGATGAGCAGAACGGCACGTACGGCCAGTTCATCCCAGGCGTCACGTCGGCCAACGCCGTTGGACTCGGCGAGCGTTCACTGCAAGTGCTGCAGCTCGAACAGTCCGAGCAGTACCGCACGAACCTCGGCCTCGTCGAAGTGACCGGCCAGGGCGCGCGCATCGAGATCACCGCGCAGAAGCCGGACACGAAGACCACCGCCGTCACCGCGTACGACCTCAAGCCGAACGAGTTCATTCAGTTCGGTCGCATCTTCCAGTCAATGGGACTGCCGACCGTGTACGGCGGGCGCATCTCCGTGAAGGTGCTCGAAGGCAACGGCCGCGTCGCCGCGTACGGTTCGGTCGTCGACAATCGCACCATCGATCCGACGTACGTGCCGGCTCAATAGATTGAATCCAATGTGTTGATGGGACGGCGGGCGCTCAGCCCGCCGTTTTCATTTTCCAGCCGCTTCGCGATCGACGAACCACCACGTCTCGACGCCTTCCATCACGACGGTCACCGGATGCTGCACGCCCGCGCGTACGTCCGCGACGATCTGTGCCTTTGACGCGCCCGCGGCCATCACGATGCGCTGCTTCGCCGCGCGGATCACCGGCTTCGTGATCGTCACGCGCCACTGCTCGAGTCGCGGAACGTAAACCTCCGTCGCGATGCGATCCTCGACGTCGAGCGCGCCGGTGCCTGGAAACAACGACGCGGTGTGACCATCGTCGCCGCAGCCGAGGAGCACGAGATCGAGATCGCCGATTCCGAGCTCACGCCACTCCGATTCGAACGCACGGGCAGTCACAGCGGGATCGTCGAGCTCCGTGCGAAACGGCAACCAGCGCTCCGGAACGCCATTCGCGAACAGCGTGCGCTCGATCATCGCCGCGTTCGACTGCGGATCGTCTTTCGGAACGTAACGCTCGTCGACGATCACCCACGTGATGTCCTGAGGCAGCGATGCGCCGAGGATTTCGTAGAGACGTTTTGGCGTCGAGCCGCCGGTGAGTGCGATCGACTTGGCGTTG
>DASVNL010000052.1:0-8219 GCA_036383875.1 Thermoanaerobaculia bacterium | reverse complement strand
GCCGAAGACCCCGACGCGATACCGGTTGAAGAGAAATGAGAAGGCGTAGACCTTCCCGCTCTGTGCGTGGACGTATCCCGACAATCCGATGACGCCGGAGATGTAGCCCGTCTTCGCGTAGACCTGACGCGCGTACGGCGGCTGGCGCAGACGATTCCCGAATTTTGAATCGGGGTCGCCGGTGTACGGCAGCGAGCTGACGAACTCCTCGCGCCACGGACTCTTCCACATGTACCGCAGCAGCGAGATGAACGCGTTCGCCGATGCGCGGTTGTTGCGCGACATCCCCGAGCCGTCCGTCGGCGAGAACTCCGCGGCAGGCACGCCGACTTTCGTCGTCAGCCACTCTTTGATCTCGGCCGTTCCGCCGGCCCACGAGCCGTCCTTGCGCGTCTCCGCGCCGATCATCTTCAGCACCTGCTCGGCGTAGTGGTTCTGGCTTTTCTTGTTGATGACGTAGACGAGGATGCTCAGCGGTGTCGTGTGCTTCGTGACCAGGCGCCAGTCCGGGCGCGGATCGCGCGGCACGAGCGAGACCTTGCCGCGAATCGCGATGCCCGCGCGCTGGAACGTCTCGTTCGTCACGGTCGCGAAGTAATGAACGGGGTTCTCGATCGTGATGAACACTTCGGTCGCACCCGATCGCGCGGGCACGCCGCCGCGCACGATCACCGTGTTCGATCCGCGATGCCGCGTGATGTACGGCAGTCCGCGGCCGGTCTTACAACTGTTCTGGATCTGCACGAAGCTCGTCGGCGGCTCGAGCTGGATCACGCACGGTTGTCCCGGACGGCTCGGCAGGACGCGCACTTCGATGCAGCCTTCCTGCAGCGCGAACGCCGCGACCGGCGCCTCGTACCACGCGGTGAGCTGATCGACCGGCCACGTCGGGTGGATGTACTCCGTGTCCATGTAGCCGTACTCGAAGATCAGATCGCCGGAGATCGTCTTCACGCCTGCGCGTTTCAGATCTGCGGCCCACTCCTGCAGCACCGCCGTTGCCTGTCCGTCGTGAAAGCGGCCGCCGATCGTCGGATCGCCGCGACCGACGACTTTGAGATCGCCGTTGAGCGTGCCGGTCGGATCGATCTGTCCGCGGATGTACACGCCCGTCGTCACTTCGAACGACGGCTTGAGCATGTCGATCGCCGCGGCCGTCGTGAAGAGTTTCATGTTCGACGCCGGCGCGAGCGGCACGTGCGGATTGCGCTCGGCGACGACGCGTCCGGTCTCGAGATCGACGATCTGAATCCCGGCGTCGGAGCTTTGCGACACGGAGCTGTTGACGAGTGACGAGAGCCGCTGTTCGAACGTCGCACCGACCGCAGTCGGCGCCACGTACTTCGGCGCAGCTTTCTTCGTCACCGCGGCCTTGCGGCGCGGTGTCGTCTTTTTCTTCTTTTTGGATTGTGCTTCGGCTGTCGGATCGACGAGAACCAGGAGCAGAACAGCGAGGATCGCGACGATGCGCGGTCGAAGAGTCATCGGTCGCAAGGATAGTGCAAAGATAGTGCTTAGAGTTTCGCGCTGGTCGCGAGCGTGTCGATCACCTGCAACAGATCGCGCAGTTCGGTGACGCGCGCATCGGGCACGATGTCCAGTCCGTGATCGACCGGCGGCGCGATCGCGGTGCCGCGTACTGGCGGCTCGAAGTGGACCGCACGCATGCCGCAGCGCTGCGCACCGTGCACGTCGACGTAGAGGTTGTCGCCGACGAAGAGCATCTCGTCGTACGGAACACCGAGGCCGCGGCGCAGCTCTTCGAAGATCGACGGCTGCGGCTTGCACTGTCCGTGTTCGTTCGAGAAGACCATCACGTCGATCGACGATGCGAGTCCGAGCGCGTCGAGAATGCCGCGCAGTGCGTAGCCAGGTGTGCGGCCGGTGTTGCTGATCAAGCCGATACCGAAGCCGCGCGCCTTGAGCTCGCGCAACGTTTCGGGCGCGCCGTTCACGGTCGCGGGCAAGACGTCGACCGCGGCGTGCGCGTACGCATGCTCGAGTTCCGAGAGCATCTCCTCATCGAACGACGTCGCGTCGAGCTGCAGAAACTCGAGGAAGTGCTCGATCTGGCGGCGGCAGGGGATGTCGCGATCTTCCGACCAGTACAACTCCTGGCAGCGATGCCACAGCGAGCGATACGCGTGTTCGATGCGATCGGCGATGTCGGCGTGACCGCGGCGCGCGAGGATCTCTTCCATCCTCGAGATGCGCAGGCGCTCCTGCTGGCGCGAGAGCTCGGGCGTGTCGGTGATGAGAGTTTCCCAGAGGTCGAAGGCAACGGCTTTGAGCATGCGAGTCAGTTCAACTTCACGCGTCCGCCGAATCCTTCCTCGTAGCCGTGAAAGTATTCGAGCGCGGGCTCGGGATGGCGCCAGCAGTAGTAGCCGCCGCCGCTGTCGAAGTCGACGAGCCAGAGGCCTTTGACTTCGACGCCGAGGTGCAGAATCGACTCGGCCCACTCGCTAACGACTTGCTGCGTGGCGAGCTCGGACTCGAGCTCGTCGACGCGCTGCACGGCTTCGTCGGTGAGCCGCTGAATCTCGGGCCAGAGGGCAACCGCCTGTTCGTAGGTGAAGATTCGCTTAGTCAAGGCGGGGAACTATATCTGGTTGCCGCCGTGTCATCCCGCGCTTCAGCGCGGGATCCCCCGCCTACGCAGCGCGCTCGTGCATCCGTAGGGGATCCCGTGCTTGCGCACGGGATGACACGTGGTCACTCCCACCGCTTTCCCTTCTCCGACACCGCAATCAGCTTTTCGAGTCGCGACTGCCGCGTCTCTTCGCGCTTCGCGCTGGTCACGAAGAAGCCGAGCTGGCGCTGATATCCCGGTGGTTGCGCGCTGAAAAACTCCCACGCCTTCGCGTTCTTCTTGAATTGCGCGATGAGCTCGGGCGTCAATCCTTCGCGACGTTGTTCGTACGAGTAGTTCGCCTGCTGCGAATCGGCTTTCGCAAATTCGGCGAGTCCCGCTTCGGTCATCAAGCACTGCTCCTGCAGCTCGCGCGCACGCCGGATGTTGACGGCACTCCACTTGCTCTTCGGTTTGCGCGGAGTGAAGCGGATCGTGTAGCTCGTTTCGCCGAGGCTTTTGCGGACGCCGTCGATCCAGCCGAAACACAATGCCTGATCGACGGACTCGGGCCACGTGATGCTCGGCAATCCCGAGTCTCGTTTATGAAACCCGACGAGCAGTTCTTCGGTGTCGGCGTGATGCTTCTCGAGCCACTTGCGAAAGTCCGCGGGCTTCGCGAAGAACGTGGGCTTCATGCCGGTGAGAATAGTTTAGGATCGCGCCACGAGACGAGGCGGGTGGCACCGATCTCGGACGTTGTGCTAAAACGCGCACTGCATTCGTGCCCAAGTACACGAGGGAGGAACACCGATGTCGGTTGAGGATAGGGTCAAGTCCATCATCGTCGAGCAACTCGGCGTGGACGCCGAAGAGGTCACTCCGGAAGCGTCGTTCGTCGAAGACCTCGGCGCGGATTCGCTCGACACCGTCGAGTTGATCATGGCGTTCGAGGAAGAGTTCGGAGTAGAGATCTCCGACGACGAGGCGGAGAAGATCCGGAAGGTCCGCGACGCGGTCGAGTACATCGACAAGCGCGCCAAGGCCCAGTAAGTCGTCAGCGATCGTTGACGCAGGACGGGCACACGCCCGTCCTGTTGAAAACCAGGACGGGCTTCAGCTCGTCCCCTTGAAGAAAGTGGACGGACTGAAGCCCGTCCTGCGTTTCTTCGATCGCACATTCATGAAGGAGCCGATTTCTTGAGCAAACGTCGTGTCGTCGTGACCGGTCTCGGAATGATCTCGCCCCTCGGCATCGGCAACGAGACCACCTGGCAGGGGCTCGTCGAAGGTCGTTCCGGCATCGGACGCATCACGAAGTTCGACGCCAGCGCATACACCTCGCAAATCGCGGGCGAAGTGCGCGGCTTCGATCCGGAACAGTGGATCGAAAAGAAAGAGGTCAAGAAGTCCGACACCTTCATCCACTACGCGCTCGCCGCGGCCACCATGGCTGCGACGGATGCGGGGCTGGAGATGGCCAAGGAAGATGGGGATCGTGTCGGTGTCGTCATCGGGTCCGGCATCGGCGGACTTCCGCTCATCGAAGAGATGCATCGCAAGCTGCTCGAGCGCGGCCCGTCACGCATCTCGCCGTTCTTCATCCCCGGACTGATCGTCAATCTCGCCGCGGGGCAGATCTCTATCAAGTTCGGAGCGAAAGGTCCGAGCTCCGCGCCCGCGACCGCATGCGCCACCGGCGCCCACGCGATCGGCGATGCGTCGCGCATCATCCGTCACGATGAAGCGGACGTGATGTTCGCGGGCGGCAGCGAAGCGGTCATCACGCCGCTCGCACTCGGCGGATTCGCCGCGATGCGCGCGCTGTCGACGCGCAACGACGATCCGGAGCACGCCTCGCGTCCGTGGGACGCGGACCGCGACGGCTTCGTCATGGGCGAAGGCGCAGGCATCCTCATTCTCGAGGAACGCGAGCACGCGCTCGCGCGCGGCGCGAACATCTACTGCGAGCTCACCGGATACGGCATGTCGTCGGACGCGTATCACATCACCTCGCCCGCCGAAGACGGCGACGGAATGGTGCGCGTGATGCTGCGCGCGCTCAAAGACGCCGGCCTCCGTCCGCAGGACATTCAGTACATCAACGCGCACGGCACGTCGACGCCCGTCGGCGACAAGACCGAGACGATCGCGATCAAGCGGGTGTTCGGCGAGGACGCGAGCAAAGTCGCGATCAGCTCGACGAAGTCGATGACCGGCCACCTCCTCGGCGCCGCCGGCGGCCTCGAGTCCGCCATCGCCGCGATGACGGTCAAGACCGGCATCATCCCGCCGACGATCAACTACACGACGCCCGATCCCGAGTGCGACCTCGACTACGTGCCGAACACCGCACGCAAGATGGACGTCTCGCACGTCCTGTCGAATTCGTTCGGATTCGGCGGCACCAACGCCACGTTGATTTTTTCCAAGCACTAGTTGGCGGTTGGCAGTTGGTAGTTCGTGGCCGCCACAACGTTCGTGATTTGTGATCCTGCTCTCTTGCGTGCATCCACTTTGCAATCTAAAGTTCTTGCCATGCACACTGACGACGCGACGCCTCGAACCGCCAACCGCCAACTGCCAACCGCCAACTGCGATGTCGCCATCATCGGCGCCGGACTCGCCGGCTTGCGCTGCGCGCGACTCCTCGCGGCTCGCGGCCTCAGCGTGGTCATGCTCGAGCGGAAGGCGTCGATTGCGGGGCCGGTGCATACGACCGGGATCTTCGTGCGCAAGACGTGGGAAGACTTTCCGCTCCCCGAGGAGCAGCTCGGACCGGCGATCCGCGACGTCGTGTTGTACTCGCCGTCGCGACAGTCGATGTCGCTGCGTGCCGAGCGCGACGAGTTTCGCGTCGGGCGGATGAGCTGGTTGTACTTGCAACTCCTCGAACAGTGCGCGAACAGCGGCGTGAAGTGGATTCCGTCCGCGCGCGTCACCGCGTGCGACGCGAACGGCGTGACGTTCACGCGCAAGGGAAAGACCGAGCACCTGCGCGCGCGCTTCATCGTCGGCGCCGACGGGGCACGCTCCCTCGTCGCCCAGCATCTCGGGCTCGATCGCAATCGCGACATGCTCCTCGGCGTCGAAGAAATCGTCCCGCCGATCTCGAAAGAGCCCGTGCTGCATTGCTTCCTCGATCCGAAACTCGCGCCCGGCTACATCGCGTGGGTCGCGAACGACGGCGAAGAAGCGCACGTCGGCGTCGCGGGATACGCGCACGGCTGGGACGCGTCGAAAGCGCTGCACGCGTTTCGCGAGTCGCTGCCGTTCAGCGTCGGACGTCCGCTCGAACGTCGCGGGGGACTCATTCCGGTCAACGGCATCCTGCGACGCATCGCATCACCGCACGGACTCCTCATCGGCGATGCCGCGGGCGCGGTCTCACCGCTCACTGCCGGTGGTCTCGACGGCGCGATGCGTTTATCGACGTTCGCGGCAGACGTGATCGCGACGTATCTCGAAACCGGCGATACGTCAGTGCTGCGGCAGTACACAGGCGATCGATTCCGCGCGCGCATCCTCACGCGTCGCTGGATGCGTCACGCGATGCGCGTCGCGTCGGCGTCGCCCGCGATGATGGAGCTCGCGTTCGCGTCGCTGCGACTCGCGTGGCCCGTCGCGCAGCACATCTTCTTCGCGCGCGGCTCGTTCCCCGACGTGAAGTTCGACGGCAAGCCGAAGTGGATCACGACGTGATCGTCACGCGGTGAGCGCGAGCAGCCACGTCGGATGGCCGTACTTCGCGGCGATGTCCGCGGCGGTCAGGCCGTCACTGCCTTTCGCGCCGAGGTCCGCGCCGTGGGTGAGCAGGATCTTCGCGAGTGCGACGTCGCCGCGACTCGCCGCGCCGTGCAGCGGCGTGTAGTCCATCTGCTGCTTCGCGTGCGGATCGGCGCCGTGCGCGAGGAGCATGCGCGTCGTCTCGTGATCGCACGTCGCGGCCGCGGCGTGCAGCGGCGCGACGCGCAGCGCGTTGTCCGCGGCGGCGTTGACGTCCGCGCCCTGTTCGATGAGCCAGCGCGCGAGCTCGCCGTGCCGAAAGAAAATCGCGAGGCCGAGGGCGGGGAAACCGTCGGTGCTGCGGGCGTTGAGCAGCGAGGGATCGGCGGCGAGCATCGCCTTCGCGCGATCCGATTCGCCGAGCGCGCAGAGCTCAGGGAACGACAGCGACGGGCTGCGTTCGGCGATCGCGCGGGCGACGTCGGTCTTGCCGTGATAGACCGCGATCATCACCGGCGTCGTGCCGTTCTCGCGCTCCGTGAGGACATTCGCGTCCGCGTCGATCAACGACGTGACCCGCGCGACATCGCCTGCCTTGATTGCGTCCGTCAGCTCGCTCATGCGCAGCATGGTAGCGAAAGCGCGCGTCTACGCAATGAAGACGATTCGCGCGTGAGGGACTCCCTTCCGCCCCATTTCGTCTACTGGGATTAGCAAAACGAAGCCTTCCGGCGATGCGACCGCAAACTCATTGCGTGAAGAGCACTCGAAACGGCATCAATCTCGCTCTTAATAACCTTTCAAGGAGTCGCCAATGAAGCGTTGTCAGCATTGCGGTCATTCGCGCGCGGCCCATCTCGACGGGATGCGCTGCGCACTGTGTGGATGCGTTCCCTCGCGACAGACGTTCGTGCAGGACGCATTCGCGTTCAAGTCGTCGGTTCAGACGCGGGTCACGGACAACACGCGAAAAAGGTGAGCTCAGCCTCAGGATGATTTCGACGCTCTTGGCGGTTGCGCTATTCATGGAAGCGCAAATCAAGAGAACGCCGAAGCTCGTATCCGTCTCCGAGCGCAACCTTCAAACCGCCGCCACCCGCCTTCTTCCCAAGCACAACAAGCTCGTCTCCTCCGAGGTCGAATACCTCCGCCGCGTGCTTGGCGACAAGGCCACTCAGGGTGAAATCGACGAGAAGGTGCTGCTCGTAAGACGACTCCCCTGGCGCGACATCGTCGGCGACAACTAGCCGCGCGATCCCCCTCAGTCACGCCGGCCGTGACTTCGACGGCACGCTGTCCGCACAATGTCGCGCGTGAAATACGACGTCGCGATCATCGGTGCCGGCGCAGCAGGCCTCACTGCAGCTCGCACCCTCTCGGGCGCGGGTAAGCGGATCTGCATCCTCGAAGCACGGGATCGCACCGGCGGCCGCATCTCCACCCTCCACCTCCCCGATCTCCCGCTTCCCATCGAGTACGGCGCGGAGTTCATCCACGGCGCGAACGCCTCGACATTCTCGATCGTCGATGCCGCGGCACTCACGGCCGTCGAGCTGCCGGACGATCATCTCTGGGTGCGCAACGGCAAACACGTAGGGATTCCCAACTTTTGGGAGTCCATTCAACGTGTGACGTCGAAGATCGCGCTGAAGTCCGACGTCTCGATCGCTGAATACCTGCGCTCGCGCAAGGATCTCGACGCGCACACGTGCGAGCTCGCGAAGACGTTCGTCGAGGGCTATCACGCCGCGCATGTCGAGCGGATGAGCACTCTCGCGCTGACGTCCGCCGATTCCGAACAGGACGACGATGATCCGAGCATGCGCCAGTTTCGGATCGTGAACGGACAGTCGTCGATCATCGACTGGCTCCGCTCCGGCCTCGACCCGACCCGCACCGACCTCCGCCTCGGCACCGCCGT
>DASVNL010000051.1:0-2121 GCA_036383875.1 Thermoanaerobaculia bacterium | reverse complement strand
ATCACCGACGTGCGCGGCGCGAAGGAGTACCGCCTGCAACTCGCCGAGAACGTGATGCAGAAGTTCTACTACGACGCGGTCGAGGTGCAGTGATGGCGCCTGTCAAAAAGTACGTCGGAAAAGATGTCCCGCACGACTCCGCCCGCGGCCACGTGACCGGCGAGTCGATCTACATCGACGACATGCCGCCGCTGCACGACGAACTGCTCGTCGACTTCGTCTGGAGTCCGTACGCACACGCGCGCGTGAAGTCGGTGTCGCTGCCCGATCACGTCGACGGCGTCGCCGGCCTCTACACGCATCGCGACCTCGTCCACAATGAATTGGGTCCCATCATTCACGACGAGCCGCTGCTGGTCAGCGACGTCTGCACGTTCCGCGGCCAGCCGATCGTCGTGATCGCCGCCGAGTCGCGCGAAGCCATCGACGCGGCGAAGAAGGCCATCGTCATCGAGTACGAAGAGCTGACGCCGATCCTCACGATCGAGGAAGCGATCGCCGCGAACAGCTACATCGGCGATACGCGCGTGATCCGCCGCGGCGATCCCGACGCCGCACTCGCATCCGCCGACCACGTCATCGAAGGGGTCTTCGAGAACGGCGGGCAGGATCATTTCTATCTCGAATCGCAAGCCGCGCTGGTCGTCCCCGGCGAGCACGGCGCGCTGGTGGTGCACTCCTCGACGCAACATCCCACCGAAGTCCAGGAAGTCATCGCCCATCTCCTCGGGCTCGACATGAGTCAGGTCATCGTCAACACGAAACGGATGGGCGGCGCGTTCGGCGGCAAGGAAGCGCAGGCCACGCATCCCGCGGTGATGGCGTCGCTCGTCGCGCTGCGCACGAAACGTCCGGCGCGCATCGTCTACGACAAAGACAGCGACATGCACGTGACCGGGAAGCGCCACCCGTTCCGCAATCGCTATCGCGTCGGCTTCACGAACGCCGGCGAGATCACGGCGATGAAGGTCGACCTCTTCTCCGACGGCGGCGCGTACGCCGATCTCTCACCCGCGGTCATGGCTCGCGCGATGACGCACGCGGAGAACGCGTACTTCATCGCGAACGCGGAGATCCGCGGCACGGTCTGCCGCACGAACATGCCGCCGAACACCGCGTTCCGCGGGTTCGGCGGACCGCAAGGCGTCGCGACGATCGAGAACGTGATCGAGGAAATCGCGGCGACGCTGAAGCGCGACGCACTCGAGATCCGCCGCGTGAACTGCTACGGCGTCGACTCGCGCAACACGACGCCGTATCTCGAAGTCGTCGAGAACAACACGCTCCCGCGACTTTTCACCGAGCTCGAACAGCGCTGCGACTATCGCGCGCGCATGGACGCGGTGCGCACGTTCAACGAGTCGTCGCGCACGCATCTCAAGGGCATGTCGCTGTCGGCGGTGAAGTTCGGGATTTCGTTCAACACGAAGTTCCTCAATCAAGCCAATGCGCTCGTGAACGTCTACCTCGACGGCAGCGTGCAGGTCTCGACCGGCGCGACGGAGATGGGGCAGGGCGTCAACACGAAGATCCGTCAGATCGTCGCGGACGAGCTGGGCGTCGCGATGGAACGCGTGCAGGTGATGCAGACGTCGACGGAGAAGAACAACAACACGTCGGCGACTGCAGCGTCGAGCGGCGCGGACCTCAATGGCGCCGCCGCGCGCGACGCGTGCGTGAAGATCCGCAAGCGCCTCGACGACGTCGCGACGCGCTTCCCCGACTACGGCTGGGAAAAGCTCGTCAAGGCCGCCTACATGGAACGCGTTCCCCTCGGCGAACGCGGTTTCTACGCGACGCCGCGCATCGATTGGGACTGGACCAGCGGCCAGGGGCATCCGTTCCTCTACTTCACGATGGGCACCGCGTGCGCGGAAGTGCTGATCGATCGCTTCACCGGCGAATTGAAAGTGCTGCGCGCGGACGTGCTGATGGACATCGGCAAGCCGCTCAATCCCGGCGTCGATCGCGGCCAGCTCGTCGGCGGATTCATTCAGGGTCTCGGTTGGGTGACCACCGAAGATCTGCGCTACACACCGAAAGGCGAGCTGCTCTCGCATTCGCCGACCACGTACAAGATCCCGAACATCAACGACCTGCCCGAACAGTTCTCGATGGACT
>DASVNL010000050.1:0-1693 GCA_036383875.1 Thermoanaerobaculia bacterium | reverse complement strand
GAAACGCTGCACATGCTCGGACTGCCGGACCTCTATCGCTACGGCGTTCCGGGATTTCCTGATGCGTTTCGCGATGCCGGTGGATGGGACCACATGAGTTGGTTGCGTCCCGCCGCGCACGTGCTCGCGTGGCACAAGCGCAAGCTCGGCTGGATCGATGAGTCGCAGGTCGTGTGCGCACAGTCGACGCGCGACGTCGCACTCGATGCGAACGCATCGAACGAAGGCGTGAAAGCAGTGCTCGTGCAGATCGATGCGGACACGATGCTCGTCGCCGAGTTGCGCAAGCCCGTCGCATTCGATGCGCGACTCTGCGACAGCGGTGTGCTCGTCTACACCGTCGACGCGTCTGCGTCGTCGGGCAATGCGCCCGTGACCGTGGAAGCCGCGAGTCTCGAAGAAGGCGCGGACCTGTTTCGATGCGGTCCGAAACACGCCGCGACGTTCGACGTGCGCGCCGGCAAGCTCGCGACGTTCACGCATCCCGCGGCGACGATCGAGGTCCACGCGGACGACACGGTGCGCGTGATCCTTCCCGCCGCGCGCAAACGGCGCGCGGTCCGCCAGTAGAATGCTCGCGTGAAAGTTTTTCGAGGGCGCATCTTCACGCCTGTCGCGGATCCGTTTGCGCACGGCGTCGACGGGTCGTATCGCTGGTTTGAAGACGGGCATCTCGCGGTCGGCGATGACGGCCGCATCGCCAGCGTCGGCGAATGGTCGGACGCGCCGGAAGGCGAAGTCGTCGACCTGCAGGGCAAGCTGCTCACGCCCGGATTCATCGACACGCACCTCCACGCACCGCAGCTCGAGATGATCGGCTCGTACGGCGGCGACCTGCTCGAGTGGCTCACGCGCTACACGTTCCCGACCGAGCGGCAGTTCGAAGATCCGGAGCATGCGCGCCGCGTCGCGCGCGCGTTCTACGAACTGCTGGTGCGCAACGGCACGCTCACCGCGCTCATCTTCTCCACGGTTCACTTCGAAGCGACGGACATCTTCTTCGAAGAAGCAGAGCGTCGCGGATTCCGCGGAATCATCGGCAAAACGATGATGGATCGGAACGCGCCGGAGTATCTGCTCGATCGCTCGCCGCAACAGTCGTACGACGAGAGTCGCACGCTGCTCGAGAAATGGCACGGCCGCGGACTGTTGCGATACGCGATCACGCCGCGATTCGCGCCGACGTCGACGCCGGAGCAGCTCGCGCTCGCCGGACGTCTCAAGCGCGAGTTCCCGGACGCGTGGGTGCACACGCACATCTCCGAAAATCGCAACGAAGTGCGCTGGGTGCAGGAACTGTTTTCCGAGGCGGAGTACGCGGACGTGTACGACGACTACGGTCTGCTCGACTCGCGCACGGTGCTCGCGCACGGCGTGTGGCTCACGCCCGAGGAGCTCGATCTGCTCTCGCGTCGCGGCGCGCGCATCTCGCACTGTCCGAACTCGAATCTCTTCCTCGGCAGCGGACTCTTTCCGTTGCATCGCGTGCTCGAAGCCGGCGTCGTCATCGGACTCGGCACCGATATCGGCGCGGGTACCACGCCGTCACTCTTCAACGCGATGGCCGACGCGTACAAAGTTCAGCAGGTCCAAGGCGTCGCACTCAGCCCGTTCCACCTCTGGTACCTCTCGACCCTCGGCGGCGCACGCGCGCTGTCGCTCGACGCGGAGACCGGCAGCCTCGAAGCCGGCA
>DASVNL010000049.1:0-20174 GCA_036383875.1 Thermoanaerobaculia bacterium | reverse complement strand
CACCCTCCCATCGCCTGTGGGTTCGTTCATCGCGGCCGCACGTTTCCACCACCCATGCGCCGTCACGTCGCTTGCAGCGGGTGTCCGTATCGTGCACGCGCGTCTCTCGCGGGCAAGCGCCGCGCCGGCGCCCCCAGGTTTCAGTGCGGCCACGTATGACTTAGCGCGAACTCATCCGGATCGAGGTCGTGTTCGTCCCCATCCTAGGGGCCGTGAGCCTTCTACGGCTCGTAGATGCGCCGCCGCTGGAACTTCCATTCCGACGAGTTTCCCGCGTTCTTCCCAGCGGCCCGAAAGAAAACTCTCGCATCCATGGCCATTCCGAGGGAACCTCGGCATTGATGAGCGAACGCACCGATCCACCGACGAAGGCACGGTAGAATGGAACGACGGGCCGGCGCGCTACGCCGGAGACAATCGGAGACGGGGAGAGTGCGCGTGCAGACTTCCGACGAAGCTGCCGGTGCGAATGACGGCCTGACATGACTCTCGGAGCAGAGAAGGACTGGCGCGATGAATTCGGCCTCGACCAGGCCGATGCGAGCCTTTTCTTCGCGAACAAGGCCGACGTCGTACGGCGCGGCTCACCTACATCCCAGGCGCATGTCATTCGCCATGCGTTCGATCTCCTCGAACTAGACGGCGCACTCTGCACGGAGCACGCGCCCCTGATCTATTTCAAGAAGGTACATCGCATTGATGCCACGGCCATCGCTGAACTGCACCGAAAGTTCTGGAATCACGGCGGTGCTCCGGTTCTTGCGGTCATCACCTGCGATGAAGTGCATGTCTACTCCGCGCTCGTCCGGCCCGTAGCGCAAACCGACCACACGGGCTCCATTCCGGCGCTCGTCGAGATACTGCGCCGTGCGTCCGGCGGGTTGCGCGAGCTCTTGCCCGCTCTGGAGTCGGGGGAGTTCTTTCGACGCCACGCCCGCTCGTTCGAGCCTGCGCATCGCGTCGACCGCGCTCTCCTCGACAATCTCGAAAGCCGGCGTTTTTGGTTTGGCCGCCGTTTTCTAGTTCCCGACTTCCGGAGCGACGTTTCAGCGCGTTTTGTGCTTACATGCCGAGACGTTGTGATGATTGACGCGAGAGGCGTCGTCTCTCGTCGGAGGGAGCGCAGATGTCGCGATCGGCACGGTTCGTCAGCGGTGTCGTTGCGGTGATTTTCATGGTGCGATGCGGGCCGGGACCGTCGAAGGCGGAGCTTCGGCGTGCGCTTGCGGCGCAGATTTCGAGCGCGTGGGAGATCGACTCGCTCGACGTCGAAGGTTCCGAAGACGTCGGCGCGCCGGGCGCGCCGCTCGTGAACGCGCGGTTCGACGCGAAGCTACGCGCGCGCGAGAACACGTACGCAACTCAGCGGATGGAAGGGGACGTCGCGCTGATCAAGCCCGTGCTGGCGAAAGGCGAGCGCCGTTCACTCTTTGGAACTGCGACCTCCGCCAAAGGCGACAACGGCTGGCAGACGAAGTTCTCATTCGCGAGCAACGCGTATCCGCCCGAGGGGAAAGCGCGTTCGGAATTGGCGAAGCGCACCGTCGTGATCGGGACCGAAGAGGAGCGGCAATATCGCCTGGAGCTCGAGCGCGAGCGGCAGCGGCAGGCCGAGCTCGCGCGTCGCACGGTTCTCTCGCTCATCGAAGCGCATCGCGTTCTCGAATGCGAGCAGATCACGGCCGCGAAGAAGGTCTTTCCGTGTCGCTTCGAATTTACTTCGCTCGACGTGAACACCGGCAACATCACCGCTTCGAATCGCTGGTTCAGCCTCAAGACGGGCGCACTGAAGCCGCAGAATCACGTCAGCGGCAAGCTTGACGGCAATGCGTTGCTTCTCACGGAACAGATCAAAGGGTCCGAGCTCGGGAAGAACTTCCTCATGCACTACACGCTGCGCCTTTCCAAAGCACAGACTGAGCTCGTCGGTGAGTTCGCCGCGCCCGGTGGAAAAGGGACGATGCGCCTCAAGTTGTGATGACGGTTCCGGCAGGGAACCGTCATCACCAAAGACGCTGGTACGTCACTTTTGTGGAGGGGTGGACTCTTCGAGCTTTTCGGAAAGCAGCTTCTCGATGGTTTCGAGGCGGCGGCGCAGCTCCGCGTTTTCCCGTTCCAACGCCTCGATGCGCGAGTCTTGCGACGTCGTGCGGTCGTCGAGAGCTTTGACCGCTGCGAGGGCGACGCCGTCGGGGTCGATGGACGAGATGTGGCGTTCGTCGTCGCCGACGTGGAACGCTGCGGCGAAGTCCTGCGCCATCGGGCCGATGTGGCGGACGCTCGCGTCCTGCGATTTGTAGTTCCACATCGACACCGGGACGCTGCGCAGGCGCAGCAGGACTTCCTCGCCGTCGACGGGAACGATGTTCTCCTTCATGTTGCGATCGGAGACCGAGTTCCAGGTACCGCCGCCGGCGGGGAGCGTGACGCCCGAGGTTTGGCTGCTGTTCGAGTAGACCGTGGTCGAGCCGTCGCTGGCCATCGCGAGCTTGCTGTTCGTCAGCGTGAGATTCGCCGTCGTGCTGTTGAACGTGAGGCCGGTCGTGAGCGCCGTGTTCGTGTAGAAGAACGAGCCGTTGATCGCGCGCACGTTGAACGAGTTCGTCACCGTCGGGTGGAACTGCGAGCTGCTGTCGACCACGGAGCCGAAGCTGTAGACGAGCGGCACGGAGAAGTCGGAGAAGACGAACGTGCCGACGCGCGGCGAGCCTGCGGAGGTCGACGTCGATGCGCCGTAGCCGAGAGCGACGGAGGCGTAGCCGGTGGCCGTGACACCTTCACCCATGGCAATCGTGCGTGAGCCCGCGGCTGTCGCCGACTTGCCGATTGCGAAGGCGTTATCGCCGAGGGCGCGAACGTTTTCGCCGAACGCGGTCGAGTAGAGACCGACGTTCGCGTCGTCCCACTGCGTGCCGTCGATACCGCCCGCACGGATCGCTGCTTTGCCGCCGTACCAGAGGAAGCGGACGCCCGAGTTTTCCACGGGGATCGCGCCAGTCGCGCCGGCGTCATAGTTGCCGAACGCGACGAAGTTGCCGTTGTTGTCGACGCGGAACCACTCCTGGTCCTTGATGTCGCCGTCGTTGTAGGTGCCGCTGGCGCTGAGGCGAAGCAGCGGATTCTGATCGGGAACGCCGAGGGTCCCGCTGCCCAGCAGTTTGAGATCGATGAGCGCGTTGGTGCTGCTCGTGGTCTGCGCCGTCGATGGTGCGAGTTGGACGAATGCCGGCAGGTTCGCGGCGTTGATGATCGAGCTGCTCGCGTTGATCGCCGTGACGACGTTCGCGCCCGCGGTCGATGCGATCGACGGGTTCGGATACGTGCCGGTGAGATCGCCGCCGGCGGTACTGCCGGTGATGTCGCCGGTGGGACCAGTCGCGCCGGTCGCGCCCGTGTTTCCTGTGGCGCCGGTGACGCCTGTGGCTCCCGTTGCGCCCGTGACACCGGTCGCTCCGGTCGAACCCGTGACGCCGGTCGCACCGGTTGCGCCTGTGCTTCCGGTGACGCCGGTCGCACCGGTCGATCCCGTGACGCCGGTCGCTCCCGTGGAACCCGTGACGCCAGTCGCGCCAGTTGCGCCCGTGCTTCCCGTGACGCCGGTGGCACCCGTTGAACCTGTGACGCCCGTCGCGCCGGTGGATCCTGTTGCGCCGGTCGCGCCAGTTGGGCCGATCGGTCCAACGTCGCCGGTGACACCCGTCGATCCTGTTGCACCCGTCGCACCGGTGAATCCTGTTGCGCCAGTCGCGCCGGTCGAGCCAGTCGGTCCGATGTCACCGGTCGCGCCGGTGGCACCAGTCGCACCCGTCGCGCCGATTGCGCCCGTGTCGCCGGTAACACCGGTCGATCCCGTGGCGCCAGTCGCGCCGACCGCACCGGTGTCGCCCGTTGAGCCGGTCGCGCCGGTGGCACCGGTTGCTCCCGTGAGTCCGGTCGAGCCGGTCGCACCCGTCGGACCGACCAATCCCGTGTCGCCGGTCGCGCCCGTGGCGCCGGTTGCACCGACGTCGCCCGTTGCGCCAGTCGCGCCGGTGACGCCCGTTGGGCCGACCAGTCCTGTCGATCCCGTTGCGCCGGTTGCTCCCGTCGCACCGGTGGCGCCAGTCGCGCCTTCCTG
The DNA here is from genome assembly GCA_036383875.1 of Thermoanaerobaculia bacterium. Lineage (GTDB taxonomy): Bacteria > Acidobacteriota > Thermoanaerobaculia > Gp7-AA8 > Gp7-AA8 > QHVT01. The sequence goes on along the minus strand of DASVNL010000049.1, from coordinate 16,057 downwards.
CGCGACCAGTTGCCAGCTCGCGCTCGTCGAAGGCGTTTCATTCGTCGACGGCGCAACGGCGACCCACGACGAACCGTCGTAGCTCACCACATCATTCGGAACGTACGACGTCGCGCTGTTCCAGGGGCCGCGCCAGCGCAGCCCCGGCGTTCCGGTCGCACCCATCGGGCCGGTCGCGCCCATCGGACCGGGATCGCCGGTGAAGCCGCGAGGTCCCGCGGGACCGTCATCGCCGCGAGGGCCAGTGGGTCCCTGCAATCCGCGCGGACCGGCCGGACCGGTCGCGCCCATCGGACCTGGATCGCCTTTCGGGCCGGTCGCACCCGTCGCCCCCACCGGACCATTGCTCAGCAGCTCTTCGCGAAAGACCATCTCGAAGCCGGCGGCGTCCTGACTATCGTTGGCGACTTGCGAGCCGAGAACGAGCGCGCGGCCTGCACCGCTGGTGGGGGTGACGCGCACGGCGCCATCGTCGATCGCGCCATTGAAGATCGTCGCGACGTTGAGCTGCATCGGCTCCCACGGCCGCAGCGCGACGTTCCTCGTGCCGAGGACGTTCGCATGTGCGTCGAGCACCGCGAGCTCCACGTTGATCGTGTCGCCGCCGGTTTCGACGAGGAAGAGGTTGTAGCGGAAGTCGGCGTTCTGCCGCACTCCCTGCAGCACGCCGGTGTCGTCGCCGAGACCGACGCCAAAATTCGACGGGATGCCGGAGCTGAAGAGGCCCTGCGATCCTGCGATCGTCTGGCCGTCATCCTGGTTGTAGATGCGCGATGAGACGAGCAGCGACTGCGACGAGCGAAGGCGCAGCGCACCGACCGCACCTTTGACGTTGAACAACGTCTCGGCCGCGTTCTCGTAGGTTTTCGTCGCGCCCGGCGCAATCGAGTCCTCGACCGTCAGCGGGCTTTCGTTGCTCTGTCCCTGACGAAGAAACGCCATCTGAAACGTGGCCGGCTCGGTTGATGAAGGATTCGTCACCCAGATCGTCGTGTAGAAGTGGCTGCCGCCATTCCCGTCGACCCGGCCGACGGCCGGCAGAATCAAATCGACGCCCCCAAAACCGCCGTAAGCCGCAGGCACGAGGCCGGGCGTGAATGTGCTCAAAAAAATCGCGAGCCAGGAGACGGCTTTCTTCATGGGGAATCCTCGGAATTTGGACTGGAGTCGGGGTGAGAACGCGCCCCACTCTGCATGATAGCCGACTGACCGAAATTGCGCGTGTCTGACTAAGTTGACGACAGCACCGTAGCGCGGCTTTGGCGTGCGCGGCTGGCTGTCGTGACGATGACCCACATCATGGCGGTCGCGCCGGCGACGACGATCGGCGCGCTGTAGGCACGCGGTCCGGACTCGCGCAGAAGCGCGATGAGGATGCCGCTGACGATCGGTCCGAGCATCATGCCGAGGCAGCCGGCGGCGTTGAAGAGCGCCATGGCGCGGCCGCGGCCTTGTTGGCCGATCGCGGCGATCGAAGCGAGTGCCGGTGCGAACATCATCGCGGCGCCAGTGCCGGCGGCGATCATCGCGCCGAGCAACGCGTGTCGCGGCACGACGGCGATCGCAACGAGGCTTGCTCCATACGTGAGCGCCCCCGCGGTCAGGAGCGTCTGCCGTGACATGCGGTCAGCGAGCCGGCCGAGCGGCGCGACGGCGATGGCGAACGTCAACGTCAGCGCGAAGAAATGCATGCCGACTTCGGCGTCGCTGAGGTCATGAATCGCGTGTGCGAAAAGCGCGAACGACACCACGATGCAGCCGACGGCGAAACGCTCGACGAAGGCCGCGGAGACGGGCAGCGCGACGTCTTGCCACCGCGGCGCAACTGCGACATCGGCGAGCGGAACGCCCGGCAAGGTTCTAAGCCGGAGCGCGCAGATCGCGACCGTGGCGGCGATGCAGGCGGCGACGGCGAACGGCGTGAATGGACCGAATGTGACGGTCGCGCCGCCGAGAGCGTTCCCCGCGGCGATGGCGAAGATGATCGCAGCGCCGGCGAGTCCCATCGTCTTTCCTTCACGCGCGAGTCGCGCGCGGCGCGCGGTTTCGTGCATCAGCATCGTCGACGCCCCGACGTGTGCGGCGCCCTCCGCGAATCGCAACGCGATGACGACGGGAAGCGGCAGCGGCAACGCGATCATCACCAGCAGCACCGCGTCGGCAAGCGCGAGCAGCGCGATGATGCGGCCCGGACGTCGCGTGCGTTCGACGATCCGGCCGATCCACGGCGCGGTGAGCACCGCTGCTGCCATGTTGATCGACATGAACGCGTGCATCGCGGAGACGTTGCCGCCGTGCAGCGATGCGAACAGCGGACGAATGGCCGGCACGACGAGTGTCGCCGGAAGCATCTGCAGAAAGATGAGAAGGATGAGATAGGGCATCGGTCGGGCTCAGACGGTTTGGGCGAAGTGGCGAACGAATTCGGCCTGCTGGCGAGTCTGAATGGCGCCCGGGATCGCCGCGCGCACGCGCTCGATCGCACGATCGGCGGTTTCGTGTTGCCACACCAGAAACGACGCGAGGATCAAGCCCGTGCGGCCGAGTCCCGCATGGCAATGCACTGCTGCCGCGCCGCCGCCTTCGATGTGCTTCTCGATCGCGCGGCAGAGACGAGCGGTGCGATCGATAGCGGGAACGGACATGTCGACGATCGGAGAATGCCGCCCTTCGATGCCGTAGGCGCGCAGTTTGTCGTTGGGCACGGCGCGCTCGGTGAGAGACACGAGCAACGTGATGCCGGCCATGCCGATGGATGCGAGGTCGTCGTCTTCGTCGCGCACCAGCCCGGGCTTCCCCATGCCGGCCAGTGCGCCGGGAAGGATCCAATGAAAGTGATTCGGCAGCGCGAGCGATTTCGGCGCGGGCCAGCAGTTTCCGGTGGCGACGAAGCGAACCGCGAGTGGGTGCTGTGGTGTTTCGAAGAAGGTCGTCGCCTCGGCGGACTCGATGATTTCCCCGGCACAAACGAGATGGACGAAATCCGAGACCGCGCGCGCGAATGCGACGTCGTGCGTCACGAGGACGACGGCTCCCTCCCTCGTCTGCGCGCGGATCAGCGAGGCGAGTTCGTAGCGGACGGGCCCCGTGGCCGCGCGATCGGTTTCGTCGAGCATCACCACCGCCCGCGAATCGTCAAACGCATCGCGCCAGTCGATCGCAGCGCCGCCAAGCGGTTGTCGCACGGCGACGATCGTCGCGGTTTCGGACTGATGCCATTCGCCATCGCGCCGCCACGGTGCAGCGAGCGCGCCTCGCAGCGCTTCGAGCAGACGGCTCTTCCCGCTGCCGGCCGGACCGAGAATCGCGGTCACGCTCCCGCGCCGGATCTCGACGTTCAGTGCATGCAGCAATGGCTTGCCGGACGTGCGAATGCTTCCGTCGCGCACCGCAAGAATCACGTCGCTCATCGTCCCTCCATCAGGCGTTCGACCAGCGCGGCAGGCAAGCCGGCGCGATGAATCGCACTGGCCGTGCGCGCGATCTCGTACGGCACGCGGTGCCACGCGGCGGTACGTCGTTCGAAGTCGACGATCGCGAACGCGGCGCGCGGATCGCGATCGCGCGGCTGCCCCACGGCTCCCGGATTGATCAGCACCGCCTCGGCGTGCTCGGGCCACTCGATCTCGCCTTCACGCACGCGGGGCTCGCCGCATTTCCCTTCCACGAGCCACGAGATCATCGGCACGTGCGTGTGTCCGCAGAAGGCAACGTTTCGCGGACCGGCGGCGATCGCGGCGAGGTTCTCCTCGACCATCGTGCTCGTCACGTAGCCAGTCGTCGGATCGTTTCCGAGAAACGATCCGTGCCGGGCGGTGAACGCGTCCGCGATGTCGATCGAATGCGGCAGCGCGCACAGTGCGTCGAGACGCGCCGCGTCGAGCTGATCCCTCGTCCATTCCTGCACGAGGCGCGCAGTGCCGTGCGTCCCCGCGATCTCGCGTCCCGCGGAGATGTCGACGTCGTGATTGCCGGCCACGACGTACGTGGCGCGTTGCATGACGCGATCGAACGCCTGCGCCGGTTCGGCGTGATAGCCGATCGTGTCGCCGAGACAGAGGATGGCGTCGACGCCGATGCGATCGATGCGCTCCAGAACCGCTTCGAGTGCGGCCAGGTTCGCGTGCACGTCGGCGATCGCGGCGATTCTCACGCGCGTCTCCTCCGCGATTCGAGACGCTCGAGCAGAATCGATCGTGCAGCCAGTCCGGCCGGTGTTCGTGGTCGTGCGCCCGCAATTGAGTCGAGCACGTCCGCGCGCGTCTCCGCGTTCGCGCTCGTGAGGAACGGGAGCAACTGGGCGGCGGCGTATTCGATGTAGGCGTCGATCGCCTGTTCGAAGCTGCGATATTCGTCGACGCGGCGCAGCAACGCGTGCCCGAGGGTGAGCAGGCGAGGCGACTCATCGACGTCGTCGTCGAGATAGACGATGCGGCCGTCGTGGCGGGCGAAGTTGCTCGGATGGACGTCGAGCGCGAGTCCGCGTGCGGGCAGGAGATCGAGCGATTGCACTGCGCCGTCGACGAATGCGCAGAGCGCCGCGATGAGTGCCGGCTGGTCGCGCGCCGCGACGGCGTTCGTCATTTCGCCGCGCAGTGTCGTCACCCACGGGGCGATGGTCCACAGCCAATGCATTCCATCGTCATCCGCGATCACGGTTGCTGCAGTGCGCGGAAGCAGCAGTTGTTCGAGCGCGAGCTTCTTGCGCGCAAGCCGGACCAGCGCCACGCGCGCTTCGTCGGTGTCGTGATAGCGGCGGCGCGACGACGTCTTCAGACACCATGCGCCGGCTTGATACACAAAGGAGTCGCTCTTGCCGCTGCCGTCGTCCGTGCCGGCGCGTCCGGCGAGATCCTCGCGATGCACGATCGGCTCGTTTTCGAGCGCGCGCAGCGTCTCGCGTCCTGTGGTCGAAGGCCACACCAGACCTGCCGCTGCCGCGGCGTGCGGCATCGGCGGTGTGGAACGGCGAGGATTCGACGGCGTCGGACTGGGCGTGACGACGGCCGCCGTTCCCTCGCGCATCGACCGGTACAACTCTTCTGGCTTCGTCGCCTCGCCGACCAATCCGTCGGTGCCATGCGCAACGATGAATTGCTGCACGCGATCGGCGACCGCGCGAATGACCATCACCGCCGCTTCGCGTACGCCGTTGCCGTCACTCGCGCGTGCAGGAACGATCGGGATCTCGTTCGCTGCGAGTGCCTTCGCGAGCTCGTGCGGCGGCAGCGCGCCCGCTGCATCCTGCTTATTGGCTTGGATGATCAGCGGGACGTCGATCGGTCCGCGCACGCGCGATCGCACCAGTGCAAGCCGCCGGCGCATTTCATCGCGATCGCCATCGGAGGAGTCGCAGACGAAGACCACACCGTCCGCGGTTTCGAGCAGACGTTCGCGACGCGTTTCGAACTCCGCTTCGCCCGGGACGGTGACGAGCTCGCAGCGCAGACGATGTCCGGCCACGATGCCGCCTTCGAGTTGCAGCCAGTCGAAGTACATCGTGTGTCCGTCGACTTCTTCCGGCGTGTACAACTCGCCGCGCCGCACGGGCGTGAAGAATCGACAGAGTTGTTGCAGGTTCGTGGTCTTGCCCGCGCCGGCGAGACCGTCGTAGACGATTCGCACCACGATGCGTCCCGACGTGTTGTCGAAGAGCGCCATCAGCGCGACTCCTCGGATTGCTCACGAACATGCGCGAGCACGCAGGCGAGATCGGAGCGCTCGCTGCACACGGTCACATACACGAACCCGTCGCGCGACCAGGCGCTGAGCGAGTCTCCGTCGAAGCTCGAGAGTGAGATGAAGGCCGCGCCGTCCGAAAGCCGCGCCGCTCCTGCGAGCGCCCTTTCTGCCCATGCGCCGAGGGCAATCATTTCCTGCACTTCGAGCTCCTCGCCGGCGAGACCGAGCGGGAGAAGTCCGTCGCACGTCGGAACGTACGCACATCCGCGCCCGCCGTTTTGCAGCACGTTGGAGAGCCGCTCGCGCGCGAGTTGCGCGAGCGGTCCCCACTCCGAGTCGGCAACGTGCGCGAGGATCTCGGAGGTCGAGAAGGTGAACTGCGCGTCGTGCCGTCCTTCGCGCGAGGGAACCCACACCGCCTCCATTCCTGCGGCGGCGATGCGCGCCGTGGCGGCGGCCGTGTGTTCGACGAGGATCGATCGAAACTGCGCGGGCGAGATCCAGCCGCGATCGACGAGCGTCTGGCCGAGTGGGATGCCACGATCGCGGCAGTCGCGGAAGAGCACATCGAGCGCGCCTGCGGGCGCATCGATCGCGCGGCGCAACCGGTCGGTGAGGCGCGACGACTGATCGCTCGTCGCCCAGCAAATACGGCGCTGCTCGACGCGAAGCATGCTGGCTGGAGGGTTCCCGCCGAACGCGAACGTACCGCATGCGCCGGCGGGAAGGGCATCGATCCGCGCGAGGAGAGCGGCGATCGTGGAGATCGCGCGCTCGTCCTCTTTCGAAGCGGATGCTTCGCCGCGGATGAGGGACATCGTCAAACGGCTGCCTCGATGGGGGACAGGCCGCCGCGTGCCTTCGTCAGGACCATGCCGAGATTCGCGGAGACCCGGCACACCGTGACCATGACCATGTCCTCGTTGCGCTTGCAGCGCTGAAAGACGTGAATGAGGTTGTCGGACATGACGATGATTTCCTGGAAGTAGTGATGGCCGTTGTCGGCGACGCCGCGAACGCGCTTGAAGAGGCGCTCGATGGCGGTGACGTTCGCGCCCTGGAACAGATCCCCGGTCGCTGCGGCGACGAGATCGATGACTTCCTGCGGATGGCTGTCGACGGTGCGGATGGCCAGGAGCATGCCGGTGCGGATGTCGACGAGGCCGAGGGCGACACACTCGGGGATCGATTTCTGAACGTCGCTGAGGGCGGTTTCGAGACTCATGATTGTGAACTCTCTCTTTCTGCCGCGCCCTTACGGCACGAGCGGTTCGACGGTGGGAATGACGCTCTTGAGCTCCGCCCAGCCCATGCCGATGTTCGTGCTCTTCTTCGTGACGAGCATGATCACGGCGCGGCCGTTGCGAATCGTTTTGGCGAAGTGGTAGTTGTGCGCCGACGTGACGTGGATTTCCTGGAAGTACTGCTCTCCGTTCTCCGGCAGGCCGCGGTGCGAGCGCACCATCTGCTGAATGCGGTTGATGCTCGGTCCGCGGAACATGTCCATCGTGGCCGCGGCGACGACTTCGTTCAGCGTCTGCGTGTACTGCGCGGAGTTGTGGATCCCGAGGAGCATCCCCGTGTCGAGATCGACCACTCCGCACGCCACGGCGCCGTCGACTTTGTCCACGATGACTTTGCAGGCTTCATCGATTTTTCCCATCTCTCTCTTTTCTCCTTCATCGTTGAGGTGATTCGTCAGCCGCGAGCAGTCGCGGCCAATTGCGGTTCCATTGCGGTGTCGCCGGCGTCGACGGTCGCGGCCAGGTGGACATCCGCGAGCCGGCAGACGACTTCCTGCCACGCTTGCGCTTCGGTCGTGCGCCGGCCGTCGAGCAAACGATCGAGACTGAGGTCGAGACCGCGCAGCGAGGCGAGACGCGGCCAGAGGGATTCGGGGCTCGCGTTCCGAAAGCGAAGCTCGGCGCAGACTTCCTGCAGCACGCGCCGGTCGTGTTCCACGAGCTCCGAGCGTCCGTTGATCTGCATCAGGAGACTGGTCACAGCCGTCAGCTCCTGCCAAAGGTGCTCGCCCTCGGACTCCGTCTGCGGATCGCTCGCGAGCCACGCGCGTGCGCGCTGCTGCAGCTTGCGCAGTTGCCGGCGATCCGAGATGCGGATCAGCGGATATTCATCGCGGCCGGTGAGGATCGCGAGCGCCGTCGCCGCGCCGCGGATGCGCGCCGCGATCGAAGCGTGGCGCTGTTCGAGATTCATCACCGCGATCCGAAACTTCGCGTAGACCGTGCGCACGCGAATGCCACGGTCACACTCATCGACGATCTGGATGGACGGCTCGAAGCCGCACGTCTCCGCGAGCGCGTGCTCGATCGCAATCAGCCCTCGGCCGACGGCGCGCAGCGCACAGTCGCCGCGGTCGACGATTTCCCACGGATCCTCTTCGACTTCGATGCGCAGGAGGAGTTTCTCCTTCTCGCGCAATGTCATCCGCGCGATCGCGGCGACGTCGGAGATCTGCTGCGAGTCGCTGTCCTGATCGTCGTCGAATGCGTCGATGGCTTGCGTGAGAAGCGCGATCGTTTCGTCGGTCAGCCCAGTGACGCGCGCAGCCAATGCGAGCCGCGCGACGCCCTCGCGTTCGTCTTCGACGGCGTGGAGATCGATCTCGCGTACTTGCGCGGCGAGCGCGCGCACACGTTCAGCAAGCTGACGCGCAAACGCGCATCGCGATGGATTCATCGAGTTCATGACCGGACCGCTCCCGGAGTGCCTCGATGAATCGAAGCAAGTCCGCGAGCTGATTGGACGACTACTGCGTCGCCCTAAGCGCAACCGATGTGCCACCGCGGCGCTCTCGTGAAACCGGTTTCACAGATCGCGATTCGTCGCAAATTGAGACGACGTCGTCTCAATGCGAGACGTGGGAAGGCAGGAGATGAGAAGAGAGTGGTCTCTACGACCATTCCTTGAGGCGGCGATAGAGCGTGCTGCGCGGGATGCCGAGACGTCGCGCGGCACGATCGACGGACCCGCCTTCCGTGTCGAGCATCCGCCGGACGTGACGACGCTCCACCGCCTCCAGGGTCATGTCGCCAGACTCCTCGTCCGCCGCATCATCCTGAAAATCGAAACGCAGATCGGCCCGTGTGATCTCGTCCCGCGCCGTGAGGAGCAACGCGCGCTCGATGACGTTGCGCAGCTCGCGAATGTTGCCCGGCCACGAATATGCGCGCAGCGCCGCGATGGCGTCGGGCGTCAGCGTGGCTCGCGGCTTTCCGACCTGCAGCCGCATGCGATGCAGAAGGTCCGCGGCGAGAAGCGGGATGTCCTCGGCACGCGCACGAAGCGGCGGCAGCACGATCGTCAACGTGTTGATGCGAAAAAAGAGATCGCTTCGAAAGCGTCCCTGCCGCACCGCGCTTGCGAGATCGCAGTGCGTTGCGGCGATGAGCCGGATGTCGACGCGACGATCCTGAACGTCGCCGACGCGGCGAAAGCGTTTGTCCTCGATGACTTTCAGCAGCTTGGGCTGGACCTGCAGATCGATCTCGCCGATCTCGTCGAGGAACGCCGTTCCGCGATGCGCGATCTCGAAGAGCCCGGACTTGGTCGCCGTGGCGCCGGTGAACGCCCCTTTCTCGTGTCCGAACAATTCACTTTCGAGAAGCTCGCGCGAGAGTCCCGCGCAGTTGATGTCGACGAACGCTTCCTTCGCGCGCCCGCTGTGCGCGTGAAGCCATCGCGCCAGTACTCCTTTGCCGCTGCCGGTGTCGCCGCCGATGAGCACCGCCGCATCGTTCTCGGCGATCGCATGCGCGAGATCGCGAACGCGCGCGATGGCGTCGCTTACGCCGATGAACGGATCCGTTTCGTCGCGACGACGCACCAGGTCGGACGCACGCTCCCGGGCAGCGCGGCGGCGATCGTCGAGATGGCGATCGATGATGATGCGCAGCGTCGGGAGATCGAGCGGCTTGGTGACGAAATCGGCCGCCCCTTCCTTGATCATGTGCACGGCCAGATCGATCGAGCCGTGGCCCGTCGCGACGATCAGCGGAACGCTGGTATCGATGCGGCGAAACGTTTCGAGAATGCGCGACGCATCGCCGTCCGGAAGGCGGAAGTCGCAGAGCACGACGTCCGGACGAGTCGTGCGAAAGAGGCGCTCTCCTTCACCGCACGTCGCTGCCCGATCGACCGAATAGCCGTGAGCATCGAAGAAGTCTCCCACCGACTCGCGGATTGCTTCCTCGTCTTCGATCACCAAAATCCGATTGCGCACCACAACAGCTTCGACTCCGGACGCGGACATCCTACTCCTCAGCAATTAGCGAAAAACCGACGGGCTCAGGATCCTTGCGAGCGCTAAAATCCGCAGCCCTCGACCGGTCCAAAGTCGATGATCGCCAAATCACATTACGAGAAGATGTCGGCGTTTTCGCCGATGTCCGAGTGCCCTTCCGCCGCTCTTGAAGTGCCGGATGCGCCCGACGGCTGTTACGAAGAGCTGGCGAAAACCGCGGCTCTGATGGCAGGCACACCTGCCGCCGCAGTTTTCGTCCGCGACGCTGCACGGCGTCCGATCGTGCACGTCACGCACGGCTTCGACGCTGCTACGCCGGCAGGCGCGCGCCATGTCTGCGAAGAATCGATGCGGCGGAAGGCGATGGTCTCCGGTGCTGCGGCGGCGGCACAGACCTCGTGTCTCTCGTACTGCGCCGCGGTGCCGATCACGTCGGCGAGCGGCGAGGTGATCGGCGCGATCTGCGTGCGCGACAACGCGCCGATTCGTCTTGCGGACGCGCAACAGTCGGCGCTCAGTTCCGTGGCCAAGCTCGTCGCCGCGTCGACGGCAGCCGCAACCTCGATGACTCGTCTTCGCCTGGCCGAAGCGGATTCGCGAGAAACGGTCGATCACGCGCTCGACTGCATGTGCGTCCACGAGCTCGACGGCTCGCTGCTGCGCGTCAATCGGGCCATGGTTGCGGCTCTCGAATACCACGACGCATCCGAGTTGATCGGCCAGTCCGTGCGCGCGTTGCTCGTCGAGCAGGTGGCCGGTGAATTCGATCGCTACATGCAGATGATCGTCCGTGATGGCGTTGCCGAGGGGGAGATGCGCGTGCGGACGCGCAGTGGGGCGGAGCGCATCTTTCACTACCGGAACACCATTCGCCGCGACGGCCAGAAAAGCGTCGTGCTCAGCACTGCACGCGATGTCACCGAGGCGGTGGCGATGCGCCGGCAAGTGCGCGATTCGGAGCGCCGCCATCGCGCACTCTTCGAGCACAACGCCGCGGGCGCGGTGCTCATCAGCGCCGAGGGCGAGATCCTCGACGTGAACGACGCGCTCGTCCAGCTCCTCGGCTACACATCCCGTGAAGAGCTCAAAGCCGCGCCGCGTGAAACCGTCATCGTGTATCCCGAGCAGGCCGCGCAGCTCGAACGCGACGTGTTGGCGTACGGCGCCATGCGCGGGCACGAGATCCGGCTGCGCCGTCGCGATGGCAGTGAAGTCGTGACGCTCGTCGGCGGAGCGGTCGTCGAGGACAACGACGGACGCAAAGTGCTGCAGATGACGCTCGTCGACATCACCGCGCGCAAAGGTGAAGAAGACGAAGTCAGCGATCAATTGCGGCAATCCGAGCGCGACTATCGCGGCCTCTTCGAGCACGCGCATGAACCGGTGCTGGTGCTCGACGAACAGGAACGCGTGCTGGACGTGAATCGCGCCGCGTGCCGCGTGTACGGAATCGAAAAAGCGGACTTCGTCGGACGTTCGATGCTCGACATCTCCACCAAGCCGACGCGCCCCGGTCTCGTGCGGCAGGTCCTCGAGTCGAAAGACGAATTCGTGCAATTCAAGACCGTGCAACGTCACGCGGACGGCTCGCTCCTCGAGCTCGAAGTCAGCGCCGGCTGGGTGATGTACGGCGGGAAGCGCGCCATCGTGAGCATCAACCGGAACGTGACCGAAGAGCGGCGCGCACAGGCCGAGCGCGAACGATATCTGAGCCTGTTGCGCACGACGCTCGACACGTCGAGCGAGGCGATCTGCGTGCTCTCGAAAGACGATCGAATCCTGATGTGGAATCCGGTCTTCGCGGATCTCTGGGGATTCACCGATGACGATCTGCAACGGCTGCCTGGATCTGAGTTGCGCCGTCGCGTGCTGGCCAAGGTGGCGGATCCGGAGGCGCTCGCGGATCTCATGCACAGCACCTCCTATTTCGATCGAAAGAGCTCGACCCACCAGGTGGAGTTGCTCGACGGCCGGGTGCTGCACCGCATCGAAAAGCCACTGATTCTCGATCAGGCCGTCGCGGGTCGCGTGATCACCATGCGCGACATCACGGTGCAGCGGCTGCGCGCACAACAAGAACAGGAGCATCGCGAGCGGCTCTCGCGCATCGCCCAGGAGTGGCTGACGATTTTCGATGCGATGCCGTTGCCGATGCTCGTGGTCGACGATGCGTTAGTCGTGCATCGTCTGAATCGCGCGGCCGCCGCGATGATGCAAAACCCTACGGGCGGTGTGATTCGCATCGAGGGCAGACAGGAGCCGTGGGCGGCAGTCGCGCAGTTGTGCGCAAACGGCAGAACGGCCGTCGTCGAAGTCGCATCGGCGGAGTCCGGGCAGGAGTGGGAAGTCTCGGTCTCGCCCTTCGTCCTCGAGGAGGGGCGTCGCCAAAGCATCGTCGTCATTCACGACGTGACAGTCAGTCACGACTTGCAACGTTCCCTTCGCCAATTCGATGCGATCTCCGAGCTCGGGACGCTGGTGGTCGCGGTTGCTCACGAAGTGCGAAACCCTCTGGCCGGCATCGCCGCATCACTCGACGCGCTGGAAGCGTGTCTCGGTACCGCACCGCCGCAGGAGAAATTCGTCGCTCGCCTTCGCCGTGAGCTTGGCCGGTTGAATGGCTTGATGTCCGACCTGCTCGTATACGGCCGCGCGCGGCCGCTGCGACTCACGGCGTCGCGAATCGAAGAAGTGCTCTTTCAAGCGGTGAGCGCGTGCTCCGCGGACGCGGAAGCTCGCGGCGTCGAGCTGCGACTCGTGCCGTTCCGATCGAGCCGCGAGACGACGCTCGATCCCGATCGCATGCTGCAGGTCCTTCAGAACGCGATCGACAACGCGATTCAGCACTCGCCCGACGGAGAGGTGGTGTGGATCCGCGCCCGCGAGGAAGCGCGCGTCACCGGAGTGTGGACGATCATCTCGGTCGAAGATCGCGGTTCGGGCTTCGATCCGTCGTCGCTGCCGCGCGTCTTCGAGCCGTTCTTCACCCGCCGCCCCGGTGGCACCGGCCTCGGACTGTCGCTCGTCCAGAAGATCGTGCGCGAGCACGGCGGAACGGTTACCGCGCGCAATGCGCCGCACGGCGGCGCGATCCTCGAGATCGCGCTGCGCACGCTCCGCGATTCGAACGTCTGACGCGTGTCATCGCGTGAGCGCGCGCACCGCGGCGACGAATGCCGCGCGCTGCCGTCGCGAGATCGGAACGGTCGCGCCCGTGGTCAGCAACGCGACGAGCGCACCTCGTTGCGACTCCAGCGCGCGTACGCGAGAGACGCGCACCAGCGCGTTGCGATGTGCGCGGATGAAGCCATGCTCGCGCACGCGTTGTTCGAATTCACGCAGCGATTCGCGCACGAGGTGACCGCGCGTGCCGATCCACACGCGCGCGTAGTTCCCAGCCGCTTCGATCCAATCAACGTCCTCAACCGACAGCACCGTCATTCCTCGGGAGGTCGTCACGATGAGTCCCGGCGGCGCGGCAGGCGTCGCGCTGCGAAGCTGACGCGCGAGCCGTTTCATCGTCGCTTCGAACCTCGACTCCGCGACCGGTTTGACCAGATAGTCGAGCGCCTGCGCCTCGAACGCGCGGATCGCGAACTGGTCGTACGCGGTGAGGAAGACGACCGCAGGCATCCGCTCCGGCGTACGTCGCCGAATCACTTCGAACCCGTCGACGCCCGGCATCTGGATGTCGAGAAACACGACGTCGGGACGCAGCGTGTCGAGTGCCGCGAGCACCTCCTCGCCGTTGCGACACTCGCCGATCACTGCGAACTCCGGAAACGCCGCGAGCAACTGCCGGACGCCGCGTCGCGCCGCGGGCTCGTCATCGGCGACCAACACTTTCCATTCAGCCGCGGCCATCGCTGTCGTCCGGTTTCATTTCGCGATACGGAATGCGCAGGATCGCAATCGTGCCCTGAGGCGCGTGACGCGACACAGTCAGCGAAGCGCCTTCTCCATACAACGCGCGCAGACGTTCGCGCGTGTTCTCCAGACCATGGCCGGCGAGTTGTGGATCGCGGTCGATGCCCGGTCCGTCGTCGATCACCGCGATCTCGAGCACGTCGCCGCTGCGACGAACGCGAATGACGACGCGGCCCGCGTCGATCGATTTCGCTACGCCGTGGCGAATCGCATTCTCGACGAGATGCTGCAACGCGAAACTGGGAACGGCCGCTGTTCGCAACGTCGCGTCGACGTTGAACTCGGGCTGCAGTCGATCGGAGAATCGCGCCTGTTCGATCGCGACGTACTGACGCACGAGCTCGAGCTCGTGATCGAGCGGGACTTCGTTCGTGCCGTGACGATTCAGCGTTTCGCGCAGCACGTCGCTGAGTTGCTCCACGATGCGCGTCGCGCCGCGTTGATCGCCATCGCGCACCAGCACGCAAACGGTGTTGAGCGTATTGAAGAGGAAGTGCGGATTCACGGTCGCCTGCAGCGCAGCGAGTCGCGCGCCGGCGAGTTGCTCCGCGAGTCGCGCGAGCTCGATCTCGCGGTCGCGCGCTTCGACGAAGTATCGAATCGCGTGCTCGGTTCCGACGACTCCGAAATACACGGCGACGCCGAACGGGAAGGTGATGAAGGACCAGCGCAGGAGGTGCTCGATCGGAGTGCCCCACAATGCCTTCGGCTGCACTGCGACTTTGAGCAGCGTCCCGCCGCCGGCCCACGCCGCGCAAAACAGCAGCGACGCGGCGAGATGCAGGCTGCCGTGGCGCAGCCAGTGCGGTCGCGCGAGTGGCCAGCGTCGCGCGATCCAGAAGACGCCCGGCGTGAGGAACGCGTAGAGCAGCCAGTCGCCGCTGCCGAAGAGAATCGCGGGAAGGTCGACCAGCGGCTCGCGGCTGATCCAGCGTTGCGCGACTTCGTTGATTGCGCCGAGGATCGCGGGGGCGATCCAGACGGCAGAGACGAGCAGCCATGGACGCCGGAACACGCAATCACGGTAGCGCTCCGCCTTCGATTCTCGCAACGCTGCGACGCGCCGCTTACGTCAACGTTCCCGCCGTTCGCGGAAGAGCCGTTGCCGCGCGATGTGGTGCGGTCCATGTTGCGCGCATGAAACATCGCATCAGCATCTGCATCGCATTTTTTCTCTTGGCACTTTCTGTTTCCGCCGAACCTCCAAAATCCGATCCGCAGCACGACTTCGACTATCTCCTCGGCGACTGGGAATTCACCGCGGTGAGCAAGCAGTGGGGAACGTTCCGCGGAACGTGGAGCGCCGTGCAACTCGAAGAGGGACAAATCGTCGACGAGTATCGCGTCGTTGGGGACGACGACTCGACGATCTATGTGACGACGACGCTCCGCAATTACAACGAACGCGCAGGACGCTGGGATCTCGTCGGCGCGGATGCCGGCCGCGGATTGCAGGACGTCGGCTGGGCGAAGCGCATGGGCGACGAGATTCACATCGAGCAGAAGTTCGGCGTCACAAGCGACCATCCGTCGCTGTGGCGCATCCGCTATTACGAGATCGGCCGCGATCGTTTCCTCTGGTCCGCCGATCGCTCGCTCGATGGCGGCAAGACCTGGGAGAAGGACCACCAGAAGATCGAAGCGCGACGCATCGGCCCGGCCCGCCACCTCCCTGCTCTCTCATCAAAGACGCTTTCGAAGTGATCTCTTCGGTTGCTCATTAAGTAACATTTGTTACTTAATGAGCAACCTATGCGAGTCTTATTGCTGTTGGCGAAATCCGCGCCATCGACGTTGCTGGAATCGAAACCGTTCGTGCAACACGCGTAAAGCCGGTCCACGTACCTTCGGCAGCCGATGGACGTGATCGACCGGCTGCTTGCGGCGGTCCGCGAGAGTGGGCTGAAGCGGGCGCGCATCGCTGAGGACGCGGGGATGAGCCCGACGAAGCTCAGCAAGATCCTGAACGGCAATCAGGCCGCGACGCTGCCCGATTTCCTCGCGATCGTTCGTGCGATCGGCCAGGACCCGTCGCGGTTGTTCACCGAAGGCGAGATAGTCGTCGACCTCAAGACGCTCGAAGAAGCCAAGCGTCTCTCGCAACGCCTCGACGATCTCCTCGGCAGTCTCCTCCCGATCGGATCAGCCGAACCGTCGCGCGTGTTCGCGCAGCCAAAAGCGCTG
>DASVNL010000048.1:0-5983 GCA_036383875.1 Thermoanaerobaculia bacterium | reverse complement strand
TCAGCGGATTCTGGCTCGGCTCGATGACGCGCAGGTCCGTGCAGTTCGGACGTTAGCCAATGTCATGATGCGTCCATGGCTGCTTCGCTTCTGCCGCGTCTTCGACTGAAATTGGCGCGGCGCCTGTGGCCTCACGTCTCGGCCGAACCGTGGCCACTGAATCCGACGTACCTCGGAGACGGCCTGCTTACCGAACACGGCAGCGACTTCCTTCAGGACGAACGCTTCCTTCGTTCCTACGCAGCTGGCAAGGCGACTGGATCCTGGTGGAATCACGACCTCCACTGGCGTGCGTACGTTGTCTGCTGGGCGGCGATGCAAGGCCGGTCGCTGCCTGGTGACTTCGTCGAGTGTGGCGTTCACCGTGGCGGATATTCGCGGATGCTCGCCGAATACGTCGCGCTGGACGAGCTGCCGGAGAAGAGATTGTTTCTCTTCGACACGTTCTCAGGCATCCCCGATCGGTATCGCAATACGCCATCGGCTCGGATCTTCGACGGCGTGTACGAAGACTCGTATCAGGACGTCGTTGAGACGTTCGCGAGGTATCAAAACGCAGTTCCGATCCGAGGGATCGTGCCCGACGTCCTGCCGGAAGCGAACATCGAGCAGGTCTGCTTTCTCTCGATCGATCTGAACAGCCCGGAGCCGAGCGTCGCGGCGACTGAATACTTCTGGCCGAAGATGACGCGTGGGGCAGCGGTCGTGTTCGACGACTACAACTTCCGATTCTTCGCAGACCAGAAAGTGGCGCTCGACGAATTCGCAGCGAGGGCCGGCGTGCAGATCTTGTCGCTGCCAACCGGGCAAGGACTGCTGATCAAATCGTGAGCTGCCGTCAGCCGCCGGCGGTGCGCACGACGTAGATCACCGCGACGAAATGCAGCGCGGCGCCGAGGATCGTCAGTGCGTGGAAGACCTCGTGATAGCCGAACGTCGCGGGGCGCGGATCGGGGCGTTTCGTCGCGTAGACGATCGCGCCGACGGTGTACGCGATGCCGCCCGCGAGGATGACCCACATGTACGGTCCGAGGAGCCGGTTCACTTCGCCGACGTACGGCGCGATCGTCCAGCCGACGGCGACGGCGATCGCCGCGGTCAGCGCTTTCGGTGCGCGCACCCAGAACAGCGACAGCACGACGCCGAGCGTGGCGCCGGCCCAGATGTAGATGAAGAGACGCTTCCCTTCACTGCCCTGCAATCCCAGCAGCGCGATCGGCGTGTAGGTCCCGGCGATGAGCACGAAGATCGACGCGTGATCGGCGCGGCGCATCCACGCACGGGCGCGCTCGGACCACTGCACGCGGTGATAGGTCGCGCTGACGGCGAAGAGGAGCACCAGGCTGAGTGCGTAAACCGCGGACGCCGCGGTCGCGCGCCAGGAGGGCGCCATGGCCACGAGCACGGTGCCGCCGCCGAGGGCGTAGAACGCGGCCCAGTGGTGAAGAACGCCGCGCCAGGAGGGCTTGGGCGGCGCGGTTCCCTTTTCGTCGCTCATGGTCTTGCAAGACAGACTCTTGCATCTGTCTTGCCGCAATGCGAATGGTTTATTACCATTCGGTAACTTCCGGCGCCGTAAGTTACCGTGGAGTAAGTTTCATGTCAACGAAGAAACGACTCACCGGTGCCGAGCGCCGGGCTCAGCTCATGGCCGTCGGCCGCGCGGCGTTCGCCGTGCACGGCTTCGAAGCCATCTCGCTCGAAGACATCGCCAATCGCGCGGGTGTCACGAAGCCGATCATCTACGAGCACTTCGGCGGCAAGGAAGGTCTGCACGCGGCGATCGTCGAGCGCGAGATGGACGATCTCGTGAATCGCGTGACGCAGGGGATGTCGAAAGGCTCGCCGCGCATGCGATTCGAGAACGCGGTCATCGCGTTCCTCACCTACCTGCAAGCAGAGCCCGCGGGATTCGCGGTGCTGACGCGCGAGGCGCCGGTCGGCGCTGCGCGACGCGGCATGACGCGCGTCATCGATCACCTCGCGCAACGCGTCGGCGAGATTTTCAGCGTCGAGTTCGCGCGTCACGGCTACGACCGCAAGCTTGCCCCGATCTACGCCAACGCGCTTCTCGGCATGGTCACGCAAGTCGGACAGTGGTGGGCGGCGGACGGCAAGAAGATCCCGCTCGACCACGTCGTGCAGCACATCTGCGCGATCGGCTGGATGGGGTTGCGGCACCTTCCAAAACAACCAGTCAAAGAACGAAAGCCCGCACGCAAGCGTGTCGCCGCGAAGCGCACTGTGTAAACATTCGGGTCTCCCCCGGCATCCAAATCAAGGAACAAAGGAGAACCGATGAAACGGCTTTTGCTGAGTGTCCTGATCCTCGCGACCCTGCTTCCCTACGCGCCGGACGCCGATGCTGGACGCGTACGCGTCGTGAAGAAAACGCGGCGCGGCACCACGGTGCGCGTGCACGTCAACACCCGTCCCGGATTTCCGATCCGCCGCGCAATGCCGACCGTCGTCGTCCGCGGACCCGTCGTGCGCGTCGCGCCGCGCGCGTATCTCGCCCCGGTCGTCTTCACCGCCGTTGCGATTGCAGCGCTGCCGCCCGCACATGCACGCGTCTGGACGTCGGGCGAAACGCTCGATCGTGAAGACGGCTGGACCGACTTCACGCTCGACGTCGATCGTCGCGGCACGCGCCTGCTGCTCGACATCGAGAACGGATCGGCGCAGGTGAGCTTCGCCGAGGTCGTGTTCGACAACGGGGAGGCGCAGGTGGTCGACTTCAACGATCGCGTGCACAAACGCGGCACGTACGAGCTGCTCGACTTCCGCAATGGTCGCAAAGTCGATCACGTGCGCATCGTCGCGAAGGCCGATCGCGAAGACACGGACATCAAGGTCTATCTGGTGCAATGACGAACTGAGTGCGGCGAGGGTGTCATCATGATCGCGTCATGAAGACCCTGCTCGCCGCACTCACGCTCGTCGCCACATCCGCGTTCGCCGTCACGCCGACCGACGCGGAGATCCGCAAGATCCTCACCGATCGAATCGACGCGCAGAAGCAGGGCGTCGGCATGGTGGTCGGCATCATCGACGCGAAGGGACGGCGGATCGTGTCGCACGGCGCGTTCGACGTGAAGAACAGCCACGCCGTCGATGGCGACACGCTGTTCGAGATCGGCTCGGCGACGAAGGTCTTCACGTCGGTCCTCCTCGCCGATGCCGTCCAGCGCGCCGAAGTCCAACTCGACGATCCGGTCGCAAAGTACCTCCCCGACGGCGTGAAGATGCCCGAGCGCGGCGGAAAGAAAATCACGCTGCTCGACCTCGCGCAGCATCGCTCCGCGCTTCCGCGTCTGCCGTCGAATCTCGTGCCCGCCGATCCGACGAATCCGTACGCGGACTACACGGTCGCGCAACTGTACGAGTTCCTCTCGACATACGAACTGCCCCGCGACATCGGCTCCGAATACGAGTACTCCAACCTCGGCGCCGGACTCCTCGGCCACGCCCTCGCCCGTCGCGCAGGACTCGACTACGCCGCGCTCGTCAAGAAGCGCATCACCGATCCGCTCATGATGAAGAGCACCGTCATCACGATCCCCGCGACGTTGAAGCCGCGACTTGCACCCGGTCACGACGCCGAACTGCAGCCCGCCGCGAACTGGGATCTCCCGACGCTCGCGGGTGCGGGCGCGCTGCGTTCGACGGCGAACGATCTCCTCACCTTTCTCGGCGCGAATCTCGGCTTCACGCGATCGCCACTCACGCCTGCGATGACCTCGATGCTTCGCCCGCGCAACTCCGCCGGCGCCGGTATGAGCATCGCGATGGGCTGGCACATCGCGACGGCCGCGAACGGCGACGAGATCGTGTGGCACAACGGCGGGACGGGCGGCTATCGCTCGTTCATGGGCTTCAACGCGAAGACGAAGACCGGCGTCGTCGTGCTGTCGAACGCGGCGACGCTCGCGGGACCCGACGACATCGGACGGCATCTCCTCGATCCGGCGTTTCCGCTCGTCGAGCAACCGAAGCAGGTCGCGGCGAACGCGACGCTCTTCGATCACTTCGTTGGCCGCTACGAGCTCGCGCCGAACTTCGTCCTCACGATCACACGCGAAGCCGATCATCTTTATCTGCAGGCGACGGGTCAGCCGAAGTTCGAGCTCTTCGCGAAGAGCGATCGCGAGTACTTCCTCAAAGTCGTCGACGCGCGCGTGACGTTCGACGCTGACGTGAACGGCAAGGCGCCGTCGCTGACGTTGCATCAGAACGGCCAGCACATGCCGGCGAAGCGTCTCGAAGGCGAAGCGCCCGCGCCGAAAGTGCGCACCGAAGTCGCGCTCGATCCCGCGATCCTCGATCGCTATCCCGGCCGTTATCAACTCGCGCCGGCGTTCATCATCACCATCACGCGCGAAGGCAACTCGCTGTTCCTGCAGGCCACGGCGCAGCCGAAGTTCCCGATGTTCGCGGAGAGCGAGCGGGAGTTCTTCCTGAAGGTCGTCGACGCGCAGGTGACGTTCGAAGTCGACGCGACAGGACGCGCGACTGCGCTCGTGCTGCACCAGTCCGGCGCGGATCAGCGCGCGCCGAAGATGCCGTGATCGCGATCAGAGTCCCGCGTACCAGTCGTATCCGCGCTCGCCCCAGAAGTCGGCGGGCCGCACGTCGGTGTAGCGGATCGTCGCGATGCGCTTGATGTTCTTGATGCCGTACTTCACCGGGATCGCGAGTCGCAGCGGTGCGCCATGCAGCAGCGACAGCGGCGCGTCGTTCATCTCGTACACGAGCAGTGTTTGCGGATGCAGCGCGCTCTCCATGTCGAGTCCGACGTAGTAGCCGCGTCCCGGCGTCTCGAGCGCGACGTGGCGCATCGCCGACGCGGGCGGCACGCGCTCCATCAGATCGCGCAGCCGCGCGCCCTTCCACTTCACGATGATCGACCACCCTTCGATGCACCGCAGCTCGCTGATCATTTCGTGCGCGGGCAACTTGCGAATGTCGTCGAGGTCGAGCGTCGCGGGTGTTGCGCCGCCCGTGACGTTCAATCGCCACGCGTCGACGTCGTAGTCGGGCGTGAGTCCGATCCGTCCGTTGATGCGCAGCTTCGTGACGTCACTCGGACGAAACGTCGGCGTGAGTCGCGACGGCGAAAAGTACGCGCGCGCCAGCGACTCGTTGCCTTGCAGCACATTGCGCAGCGGCCATTCGAGTCCGTCTTCGCGCGGTCGCGTGCGGATCCACTTGTACGCGCCGAATCCCACAGCCGCGGCGACACCGCCAGTCACGAATGCGCGTCGCGAGAGTCGCTTCACTTCGCGATCGACATCGACTTCATTGCTCATGCGTCACCTCGTAGCCGATGACCATCGCCCGGAAGTTGTTCCACCCCGCGCGAATGACCTGCGCGATGTGGACGAGGAAGAAGAGGACGTAGCCGACAGTGAGCCAGAAGTGAAAGAACCTGGCCATCGGATAGCCGCCGAAGATCCACGTAAGCCACGAGAACTGCACGGGCTTGTAGATCGCGAGTCCGGTGAGCAGCGACCCGAGCCCCATCAGCACGACCGACGTGTACGCGATCTGCTGCGCGCCGTTGAATTTCTTCGGCGGCAACGGTTCCTTGCGAATGTGCAGGTCGTGCAAAACGACCTGAATCGCCTCGCGCAGCGAATGCCGATTCGGCACGAGGTACCGCCACTCGCCGGAGATCAACGTGTACGCGACGTACAACACGCCGTTGACCGCAAAGAGCCACATGAAGAAGAAATGCAGCGCCATCCCCTCGGCCAGCCGATTGTTGACGTGCAACGCGCGCCACGTCGTCTGGGCGAGGTTCATCTTGAACAGATAGAAATCGCCGAGCCCCACGCGATACGTGGGATACGCCCAGTAAATCAGCACCCCGCTCCAGATCATGAGGAACAACAGCGGAAAGTTGATCCAGTGAAACCATCGAATCGCCAGGGGATGCTTCTTGACGAGTTTCTTCATGGCGTCCGGTTGGATGCTGCGAGCA
>DASVNL010000047.1:0-5909 GCA_036383875.1 Thermoanaerobaculia bacterium | reverse complement strand
GGTGCCGGGCGCCCCAGCCGCAATCCCGCCCACCCACGGAATGGAGCCGGAGATCGTGGAGACGACTCCGTCCTTCGTGATTTTGCGCAGCACACCGCCGCCGAACCACGTTCCATCCACCACGATCAGGGTTTCCTGATTGTCGATCGTGATTCGGAACGGACTCTGGAAACGCGCGGCCGTTCCAACGCCGTCGGTTGTCCCAGCCTGTCCTGCCGATCCCGCAAATTCCGTTTTCACCCCGGCCGGCGTCACCTTGTAGATCACGTTGTTGGACGAAGTCACATACAGATTTCCGACCTTGTCGATGGCGAGGTCATTCGCGCCAGTCACAGACGTGAGCGTCCGCACCACACCTGCAGGCGAGATTCTCAGAATGGCGCTGGTATCGTTGACGAATACGAATCCACCGGCATCCACTGCGATCGAGTACGGGAGGCCAAAGGAAACGATTTGGCCGTTCTCATTCACGTAGTCCGGCCCGGCCAGCGTCGTGACGGCGCCGCTCGGATCGATCCTGCGAATGAGCTTGTACGCCTGATCGAGAACGTAGAGATTCCCCGCCGCATCCCGAGCGACGTCCATGGGCTGCCCCAATTGCGCGGCCGTTCCAACTCCGTCGTACAAGCCGGACAACCCAGGCGGTCCGATCCACTTCTCGACTGTGAAGTCCTCTGCAAGAACGCAGGGCGCGAGTACGGTGAGGACAAGGAAAAGCCCGATTGTTTTCGCCATGGCTACTGAAAATACCCCGTAACATCGAGGATGAAGTGCTGCGCTGCACCATTGTTGAGCACAGTCAGTTGCCCATCCGGCGACAGCGGCACAATCCCCGCGGTTGCGCGCGTTTTGTTTGCGCGGTAATTGAGCATGCTCGTTCCGCCCCATTCGACATTCGACGGATAGAGCGCGAGGAATCCGGTCACTGTCGGATTGACGGCCGTGACATTCACCGCAATCGCCTTTGCATCGGCGGGGATGCCACAAACGCCGCCAATGCCGATCGTTCTCGTCTGCTGATGCAGCAACTGTCCGCCGGTCGCACGCGAATCGACAATGCGACACGCCGTGACGACATAGAACAACGTCGCGTTTTCTGCACGCTCGGAGATCGAAATGATCTTCTCGACGTTACGCGTGCAATCGTCCTTGGTCACCGCGACCGACAACGTCATCGAGCCGGTCTCTCCCGCACGGAACGACACTGTGCGCGACGTCGCGCCGGAGAGGATCGTGCCGTTCACAATGTTCCATTGAAACGTCGCCGGATCGCTCGGATCCGTGACGGACACTGTGTACGTCGCAAGCCCCACGACTTCGTCCGGAGCCGTGAAAGACGCGCCTTGAACAGTGACCTGAATGTTGTTCGACACGACCGGCGCGCCGCACGACGGCGTGACCGTCACGACAACGTACTTTGTGCCGTAGTCGCCGAGGTCGGACGACTGCAGGACGTAGCTCGAATTGGTGGCGCCGGCGATCGGATGAATTGCACCCGAGGATGAGTCGCGCCAGCCCCATTGATAGGTGAGCGACCCACCGCCGCTCACCGCGACACTCACCGTGTCGCCGGTAGCAGGCGGACAAATCGTCGTCTCGGATCCGCTGGTCAGGCTCGCCACCGCGGATGCAATCGGCTCGCACGACGGACCCGGTTGCACATTGACCTGCGAATACCGCACGCCACCCGGACCTTCCGCACGCAGAAGAAACGTAAAGGGTGAGGACACATCAGGAACGAAGGTCGGATTACGCACGTTCGTCGCGGAGAGTTGCGCGTTCGAGAAGGACGGCTTGCGCACGATGCTCCACGACCACGACGTCGCAGTCTCGATGTCTGTACTGAGTTGCACAGTCGCACCAACCGCCGGCGACGCAGGCGTCGCAGTCGCGATGTCCGCGATCCCGGCCGGCTTGGCGATGCTGATCGAATACGCGTTCGTATTCGCAAGGTAGACGCTATCCTCGTCGTCGACGCCCAGACCCCATCCGAGGAGCGGATCAACGTTGGGGCCGGTGCCGTTGATGGCGGATCGTTCTGTCAAGCGTCCGGCGACGCTCGCCACGACCCCGTCAGGCTTCATTGTTCTCAGTCTGCCGGAATCGCTAAAGACAGCCGTACCGTTGCTGAGCATCACGATGTCGACCGGGGAGGTGAGACGCGCTGCGGTGCCGGCGCCATCGACATATCCCCCCGCAACTGTGGCATCACCCGCAATTGTCGTGACCACGGCATCCGGTAAGGTAATCCTTCGAATGGTCTTGTTCCCAACGACCAGCAGAGAACCATCCGCCGCAATCGCAACACCTCGAGGTTCTGTAAATCGTGCCGCACTGCCAGTGCCGTCAGTCGAACCGGCGGCTCCAGCAAGGCCGGCGATCGTTGTGACTTCGCCCGACGGCGAGACGCGCCGGATCGTGTGATTGTTGCTGTCAGCCACATAGAGCGCGCCGTCCGGAGCGATCGCGATGCCCTGCAGGCGATTGAATCGAGCGTTCGTGCCGACGGCGTCTGTGCTTCCGCTTTCCCAGGAATTCCCAGCGAAAGTCGTGACCTGACCTTGCGGAGTGATCTTCCGGATCGCAAGTGGCTCAATCACGTAGAGCGTGTCGTCGCTGTCCACGACGATGCGCGACGCTCCCATGAAACGCGCGTTCGTTCCGTACCCGTCCGCGGTGCCGTACTCGTTGGGGCTGCCCGCGAACGTCGTGACGTCACCATCAGGCGTGATCTTGCGGATCAGAAAGGTATCCGCCACAAACACGTTCCCGCTGCTGTCGAGGACGACGTCTTGCGGAGCAAAGAGACGCGCGGTGGTGCGATTCCCGTCAATACCGCCGGACTCGATCCCTCCGAAAACAGTCGTCACCTCAGCATTGAGCGTGATTCTGCGAATCGCGCCGTCGTTTGAATCTGCCAGATAGATGTGATTGTCGGATCCAAACGTCATCCCCTCGGGATTGACGAAGTTTGCATTCGAACCAGTGCCATCCTGATGGCGACGAGCCTCGGAGCCACCGCCAGCAAAGTCGGTCACCACGCCATTCGCGACTTTCAGAATTTTCGACTGACCCATCAATCCGATTGCCACGTACGTCGTGCCGGGAGCACCGGCCGCGATCCCCTGCGCCCATCGAATCGGCGGCGAAATCGTCGACACCACCCCGGTCTTTGTGACCTTCCGCAGCACGGCGCCGTCCATATAGCTTCCATCGAGCAAGATCAGGCTCTCGTCACTGTCGATCGTCATCAGCCCTGGCCCCTGGAAGCGCGCCGAGGTTCCGATGCCGTCGTCCGTCCCCGCCTGTCCTGGTGAACCCGCGAACACCGTCTTCACTCCCGCCTGCGTCACCTTGTAGATCGCGCGATTGGAGGTCACATACAGATTTCCGACCTCGTCGAGGCAGAGGAACTGAGGTGAAGTGAAGGTGGCGAGCATCCGCACAACGCCCGAGGGGGAGATCCTGAAGACCGCATAGGTGTCGACGACGTAAACGAACCCTCCGGCATCGGCCGCAATCGAGTAGGGCGAGATGAAGGACATGACCAGCCCGTTCTCATTGACATAGTCCGGACCGGCCAGCGTTGTGACCGATCCGCTCGGATCGATCTTGCGGATGACCTTCAAGACCGGATCTGTGAAGTAGAGATTGCCGGAAGCATCACGCGCGACGGCGCGCGGCCGCCCTAATTGCGCAGCCGTTCCAACCCCGTCATATGTCCCAGGCACTGAGGGCGGTCCGATCCATTTCTCGATCGTGTACTCGTCCGCAAGGACAATGGGAGCGAGCAGAGCAAGGGCGAGGAACAGCGTGATCGGTGTGCGCATGTGTGGGATACCCGTCCGCGAAACGTTCGGGCATCGTCCGCTCTTCCTTCGATGCGGAAAGCCAGCCAGGCGCTACTTCCAACGGTAGTGGCCGGTGATCTCGTACGCGAACAGGACGTCCTCTTCCTGCGCGCCGCTTCCGATGTTGTGGATGACGTAGGTGCGCTTGTCGCTCACGAGGCCGATGTGCGGGACGCCGGACGAGAGGCGCCACGTGACGATGTCGCCGGGCTTGTAGTCGGCGCGGTTGCGGGTGACCGGGAGTTTGGCGCCGCGCCGGGTGAGGAACGTGGCGAGATTCGGGACGCGGCGGTGGTCGATGTTTGAGTCTGGTTTTCGGAGGCCCCAGTTCTTTGGGTACTTCGCGAAGTTGCGCTTCATGTCTTCGTGCACGAGCACTTGCAGGTCGATGCCGGCGTGGCGGAACGCGCGGATCACGACGTCCGTGCAGACGCCGGTGTTCATCGGGACGTCGCCGTTCGGATAGTCGATGCGGCGATACGCGGAGTCGTAGGAGCGCGTCACGCCGATCTGTTTCTTCGCGCCGGCGATCACTTTCGCGATCGTCGTCGGGTCGGCTATCGCGGCGCTCGTGAGCGCCGCGATCAGAATGAAACGCGTGAGTGCAGCGCGGCTCAATGCGCCGTCGCTTCCTCGCCTTCCTCTTCCTCGCTGCGCGAGAAGAGCGTGCCGAGCTTCGTCTTCAGACGATCCGCGACGACGTAGAACGCCGGCACGACCAGCAACGACAGCGTCGTCGAGATGATCAGACCGCCGATGATCGCGACTGCCATCGGACCGCGTGTTTCTGCGCCGGGACCGAGTGCGAGTGCCGGCGGCACCGCGGCCATCATCGTCGCCATCGTGGTCATGAGAATCGGGCGCAGTCGCACCGGACCGGCGGCGAGCATCGCATCGAGTGCGGACAAGCCGCGCTCGCGTTGTCCCTGCACCGCGTAGTCGACGAGGATGATCGAGTTCTTCTTCGCGATGCCCATCAGCAGCAGCAAGCCGATCATCGAGAAGATGTTCAGCGTCTTGCCCGTGATCAGCAGCGCGAACGCCGCGCCTGCGATCGACAGCGGCAGGATCGACAGCACCGTCACCGGGTGCATGAACGAGTTGAACTGCGACGCGAGGACCATGTACGCGACGATGATCCCGAGGACGAGCGCGAAGCCGAGCTGGCCCATCGATTCTTTGAACGCGACCGACGATCCGCCGAGCACCGCGCGATATCCCGGCGGCAGCGTCTTGCTGATCTCCTCGACGTACGCGAGCGCCTCGCTCTGCGACTTGCCCGGCGCGACGTTGCCGTAGATCGAGATCGCGCGCTCGCGATCGCGACGCGTGACCGACTGCAGCGCCGGACGCTCTTCTTCTTTCACCAGCGATGACAGCGGCACGAGCTCACCACTCGCCGTGCGCACGCGCAGGCGTGCGAGATCTTCGGGACGCGTGCGCTGATCGGCGAGCAGGCGCGTGCGGATGTCGATGCGACGCCCGCCGGTCGAGTACTTGCCGGTGCGCACACCGCCGACGAGTGCGTTGATCGTCGTGGCGAGATCTTCGACCGGGACGCCGAGATCGGCGGCGCGGCTGCGATCGGGAACGATGCGAAGCTCGGGCATGCCGACCTGGTAGTCCGTGTCGACGTCCGTCGCGAAGCCGCTCGCGGCGAGCTTCTCGCGCAAGTCCGTCGACAGCTCGATCAGCTTCTCCCACTCCGGACCGCGCACCGAGAACTCGATCGGAAATCCGCGGTTCGCCGTGAAGCCCTGCTGCGAGAGATCCTGCACGACGGCGCGCACGCCGGGATACGAGTTCAGTTCCTTGCGGATGCGCGCGGAAAACTCCTGCTGGCCGACGCGCTGATCCGGCGGGATCATCGTGACGAACAGGATGCCGCTGTTCACACCGCCGCCGAAGCCGCCGACGCTGCCGAACACGCGGACGACTTCGGGTTGCTGCTGCAGGTACGTTTCCGCGCGGCGGAACACGCGATCCGTTTCCTCGAGATTCGCACCGACCGCAATCTGCAGGCGAATCATCAGACGGCTCTGATCCTGCGACGGGACG
>DASVNL010000046.1:0-3428 GCA_036383875.1 Thermoanaerobaculia bacterium | reverse complement strand
GAGCTCGGCGACTTCGACGCGACCTCGACGACCGTCGCGATCTCGCCGATCGACGAAGGCGACGCGCTCCCGCAGGCCGCACTGACACGCACGTTCGACAAGTACTACGAGCACGCACTCGAGCCGCGCACGTACACGCCGTACGAGCTGCGCGTCGTCGGCACGCTCGTGCGACTCGGGCACGCCGATCGCGCGCGTCGCATGCTCGCGTACTTTTTCGACGATCAGCGTCCGCGCGCCTGGTATCAGTGGGCCGAAGTCGTTCATCGCAATCCGCGCGAGCCGCAGTTCATCGGCGACATGCCCCACACGTGGGTCGGCTCCGACTTCATTCGCAGCGCACTGGACTTCCTCGCGTACGAAAGCGGCGATGCGCTCATCGTCGCGGCGGGGATCTCACGCGAGTGGGCGCAGCAAGGCGTGCGCGTCCGCAACCTCGGCACCTACTACGGCAATCTCGACTACAGCATCGAGCCCCATGTCGTCTCTGACAGGGTCACGCTTCGCGTGCGCGTGGGCGGCAACCTGCGCGTGCCCAAAGATGGCATCCGCATCGTCTCTCCGTTCGATCAGCGCGTTCACGTGATCACGCGCCTCCCGGCGGAAATCATCTTGAAGGAAGGTTCATGAACTACGGGCATTTCTCCGCGGACGGACGCGAGTACATCATCACCGACCCGCGTCCGCCGCGACCCTGGTCCAACATCATCAGCAATCCGCGCCTCGGACTCGCGGTCAGTCAGAGCGGCAGCGGCTTCACCTGGGTCGACAACTCGCAGCTCGCGGTCGTCAACTGGTGGCAGCAGGATTTCGCGCAGGACACGTCGGGCAAGTTTTTGTATTTGGCCGAGGGTGATGATTTGTGGTCGCTGTCGCCGGCGCCGGTCTGGGCGGACTACGACCGCTTCGAGTGCCGCCACGGCATCGGCGCGACGACGTTCGTCTGCGAGCGCAACGGCATCGTCAGCAACTGGACGCTCTTCGCGCATCCCACCGACACCGTCGAGCTGTGGATCGTGAAGCTGAAGAACACGTACAGCGCGAAGCGGCGCCTCGAGCTCACCGGCTACATGGAATGGGCGTGCGGCGTGACGCCCGCGCCGCGTCGCGAGTTCCACAAGCTCTTCATCGAGACCGCGCGCGAACGCAACGCGATCCTCGGCTGGAATCACATGTGGGACATCGGCAACGCGCGCTGGGGCCACTGGAACACCGACTATCCGTACGTCACCGCGTTCGGCACCACCGAAACCGTGACGTCCGCGGAAGGGGAGAAGAGCGAGTTTCTCGGCCGCAACGGCACGCTGCGTTCGCCCGAATGCCTGTCGCGTCACGAGTGGAAGGGCCTCTTCGGCCGTCACTACGATCCGATCGCGGCGATGCGCATGGAGCTCACGCTCGCGCCGGGCGAGGAGAAAGAGATCGGCTTCGCGATCGCGATCGACAAGTCGCGCGAGTCGGTGATGTCGCTGCTCGATCGCTCGCTGAATCTCGAGTCGATGCATCACGCGCTCGACGATGCGAAGTCGTCGTGGATCGAGCGGCTCTCCGCGCATCGCATCGAGACGACGGACAAACGCTTCGACTCATTCATCAACGACTGGACGCGCTATCAGGCCATCTCCGCGCGCATCTGGGGCCGCGCGGGCTACTACCAGCAGTCCGGCGCGTACGGATTCCGCGATCAGTTGCAGGACTCGCAAGTGTGGCTGACGATCGATCCGCCGCGCACGCGCGCGCAGATCAATTTGCACGCGGAGCATCAGTTCGCGGACGGCTCGGTGTATCACTGGTGGCATCCGCTTTCCGAGCAGGGCCTCATCACGAAGATGACGGACGACCTGCTGTGGCTCGGCTTCGTCACCGCGAATTACCTCAAGGAAACCGCGGACTACGCGATCCTCGCCGACGAGACGCCGTTCCTCGATGACAAGACCGCCGTGCCGCTCGAAGAGCATGTGCGCCGCGCATTCGAGCGCGTGTTCAAGCGCACGTCGGAACGTGGGATCCCATACATCGGCGCAGGCGATTGGAACGACGGACTCTCGGCCGCCGGTCTTGAAGAGAAAGGCGAGTCCGTGTGGCTCGCACACTTCCTCGCCGGACTCCTCGGCGATTGGGCAGAAATTCATCGTCGCAGCGGACGCGCATCCTTCGCGAGCGACTACGACGCGCGTCGCGAGAAACTCGTCGCCGCGATCAACGAGCATGCGTGGGACGGCGAGTGGTACTGGCGCGCGACGCTCGACGACGGCTCGAAGATCGGCAGCAAGGAAAACACGCAGGGCCGCATCTATCTCAACGCGCAGACGTGGGCCGTGCTCAATGACGTCGCGCCTGCGGATCGCGCCGATGCGTGCATGAAGTCGGTGCGCAAACATCTCGTGCGCGACTCCGGCGCGTTGCTGCTCGCGCCCGCGTACGACACGCCGGACGAGCGCATCGGCTACATCACGCGCTACGCCGCGGGCTTGCGCGAGAACGGCGGCGTCTACACGCACGCCGCGACGTGGGCCATCGCCGCGGCCGCGAAGGTCAAAGACGCGGATCTCGTCGGCGCGCTGCTCACCGCAATCGATCCGACGAACAAAGATCCCGAGCGCTACTGGGCCGAGCCGTACGTTCTGCCCGGCAACGTCGACGGTCCCGACTCGCCGCTCAACGGCCGCGCGGGCTGGACGTGGTACACGGGCTCGGCGTCGTGGATGCACCGCGTCGTTAGCGAGTGGGTGTTAGGTGTCCGACCGACGTGGGAAGGCCTGCTCGTCGATCCGTGCCTGCCGCCGCAGTGGGACCGCGCGAAGATCGTGCGTCCGTGGCGCGGCAAGACGATCGAGATCGAGATCACGCGCGGCATGAAGCCGTACGTGATCGACTAGATCGTGTTTGCAGAAATCACGTTCGAAAGGAAGCGGGCG
The DNA here is from genome assembly GCA_036383875.1 of Thermoanaerobaculia bacterium. Lineage (GTDB taxonomy): Bacteria > Acidobacteriota > Thermoanaerobaculia > Gp7-AA8 > Gp7-AA8 > QHVT01. Next base: position 510 of record DASVNL010000046.1, on the reverse strand, counting down.
CTCTGCTTGGGCGTCCGCTCCTGCGTCGCGTAGTCGACGTGCACGATGCCGAAGCGCTTCGAGAAGCCTGAGTTCCACTCGTAGTTGTCGAGCAGCGACCACGCGTAGTAGCCGCGCACGTCGGCGCCGCGCTCGATCGCGTCGAGCACCGCGTTGAGGTGCTTCGTGTAGTAGTCGATGCGCAGCGGATCGTCGATGCGACCGTTCTCCGCGGTTGGCGGATCGTAAAACGCGGCGCCGTTCTCCGTGACGTACAGTGGCATCTTGCCGTAGCGGTCCGTGACCCACACGAGGATGTCGGAGAGTCCGCGCGGAAAAACTTCCCAGCCGGTCTCGGTGTACGCCGCACGCGGATTCTTCACGCGCGACGCGCGCTCGATCGGCACGGCCGGATCGAACTTCGTGAGACCGCGGGTGTAGTAGTTGATGCCGAGGAAGTCGAAGGGTTGGCGGAGATCGTCGAAGTCCTTCTCGGGGAAGGACGGCCAGGCCTCGCCGAACATCTCTTGT
>DASVNL010000045.1:0-6391 GCA_036383875.1 Thermoanaerobaculia bacterium | reverse complement strand
CGACACGGCGATCAGCAGGATCAGCACGGGCAGCGCCACGACGGTCACGAGTCCGCCGAGCCACCACCGCAGCGAGCGTGGGCGAGAAGGCATTCGCGCAGTGTAGCGTGGACAAAAATGATGGTTGGAATGGCAAATTGTTGTTTGGGGTGACTATGACCACACGCTCCACACGCCAGCTCGTTCACGCCAGGCCGCAACTCGAAGGGGAGGGGATGATCGTCACGCGACCGTTCCCGACTGCCGATCTCGATCAACTCGATCCGTTCCTGCTCCTCGATCGCATGGGACCGGTCACGCATGGACCGAATCAGGCCAAAGGCGCGCCCGATCATCCGCATCGCGGATTCGAGACCGTCACGTACGTGCTCGAAGGCGCGATCGAACACGGCGACTCGCAGGGAAATCACGGACGCATCGGACCGGGAGACGTCCAGTGGATGACCGCCGGATCGGGCGTGATTCATTCGGAGATGCCGTCGGAGGAGATCCGTCGCGATGGTGGACGCCTGCATGGATTTCAGTTGTGGGTGAACCTGCCGCGTCGCGACAAGATGATGAAGCCGCGCTATCAGGAACTGCGCGCGAGCGAGATCCCGACTGCAACGAGCGACGACGGCAAAGTCACGGTGACGGTCATCGCCGGCGAGTCCCTCGGCACGAAGGCGAACATCGATACACGCACGCCGATCATGTACTTGCACGCGCGACTCTCGCCCGGCGCGACGTTCACGCAGGCGATTCCGCAGACGTACAACGCGTTCGCGTTCGTCGTCAGCGGCGAGGCGGCGTTCGGCGAAAAAGTCGCGCGTGAAAACGACATGGTGCTCTTCGACAGCGACGGCGACGAAGTCACGTGTACGACGGAGAACGGCGCGGAGTTGCTGATCATCGGCGGTGTTCCGCTGCGCGAGCCGGTCGCGCGTTACGGACCGTTCGTGATGAACACGCCCGGCGAGATCCGTCAGGCCATGCTCGATTTTCAGAGCGGCCGCTTCGGCGAGATCCGCTGAGCCTTTAAGATGCGCGCCGATGATTTCCGGCGATCGCCTGCCCACGATTGAGACGCCGCGCCTCCGCCTGCGATGGATGGAGGCGCGGGACGTTCCCGCGCTCTTCGAAATCTTCGGCGATGCGGAGACGGTGCGTTACTGGAGCCGTCCTGCATTGCGGGATCTCGGCGAGGCCGAGGGATATCTCGCGGACATTCATCGCCGCTTCGCGGAGCACTCGCTCTATCAGTGGGGCGTCGCGAAACGCGATGACGATCGCGTGATCGGCACGTGCTCACTGTTCGATCTGAGCGCGCCGCATAAACGCGCGGAGATCGGATTCGCGATTCATCGCGCGGAGTGGCGAAAAGGCTTCGCGTCGGAGGCGTCGGGCGCGATCGCGCAGTACGCGTTCGACGTGCTGCGCCTTCATCGACTCGACGCTGACGTCGACCCGCGCAATCACGGGTCGATTCGTTGTCTCGAAGGTCTCGGCTTTCAAAAAGAAGGCTATGCCCGCGAGTGCTACCACGTCGGCGACGAGATCCAGGACTCGGTGCTGTACGGCCTGCTCGCGCGCGAACTCCACCGACGGTAGCGAAACGTTCGCCTTCGCGATTGCCGAGGTAGCCTCGGTGGCGGAGGTGGTTATGGATCGTCAGGAAGTCATCGGAGTGCTCGAGTCGCTCGCGAATGGTCTCGACCCTGCGACAGGTGCGCGCATCCCGCTCGATGCGTTTCACTCGGCGGACAGCGTGCGGGCGCTTTTCACGGCAACGGCGTTGTTGCGCGAATCGCCGGAGCGCAAACCGGTGAAGCGAGCCGCGGCGGGGAGTCCGTGGAACGCGGATGAGGAGGCGCGACTTGGGCAGGAGTTCGACGCGGGGATGAGCATCGCTCAGATCGCGCTGCAGCATGGACGATCGTCCGGCGCGATCACCAGTCGTCTGGTCAAGCTCGGACGAATCGATCCGGCGACGGTGACGGTGCGAGAGCGGGGAGCACGCGCATAAAAGAAAAGAGGACAGGATTGCTCCTGTCCTCTGAGTGCACTTGCGTGCGGGCGATTAGACCGTGGTGACGTTCGACGCCTGGAGCCCTTTCGGGCCACGGACGACATCGAACTCGACTGCGGCGCCTTCGGGAAGGGAGCGGAAGCCGCCACCCTGAATTGCCGAGAAGTGCACGAACAGGTCATCACCGTTTTCGCTGGTGATGAAGCCAAAGCCTTTAGCGTCGTTGAACCACTTGACGTTACCGGTTGTTCTCATTGTGAATCTCCTTTCTGTGCTGCTGCTTTCGGAGATTCAAACCTGCGTTCATCCTCTTCGAGCTGGCAAACCACTAGTTACACCACGGGCAACCGGTCCTCTTTGTGGCGAATTCCGTGAATCTACAAGTCCTCGATGAAAGTGTTCATCATAGCCATTCGGTTTGTTCACCGTTTCTACTCGCGCACGCCTTGCGCAATGCCCGCGCGTCCCGCACATTGCCTGCAAAGGAGCAGTGCATGTCCAACGGTCCAAAGCTGATGAGTTTCGAAGAGTTCCGTGCGACCGGCGAAGCGGACCGGCCGCTGTCTGAAGCGTTGCGCCAGCAGCGCGAACACTTTCGCGATCGCAGGGCAGCCGAAGCGTTGCTCGAGCCGAATGCGCTGAGGATGAAGGGCTGGATTCCTTGGGACGACGCGAAGATCACGGCATGAGCGCGCGCGCCGCGTGGACCGCAGTCTCCGTCGCCGGACGACTGACGGAACGCGCGGCCACGCGTGCGTCGCTGCGCGAGCTCGCGGAAAGCATCGGCGACGCTCAGCCGCTGATGCGCGAGCGCGTCCTGCGCCGTCCGCCGACGGTGTTCTTCGACTACGCGCGCGACGCCGCGTCCGCGTTCGGTAATGCGAACGCGGCGAGCGCAATGCACGCGCCTCTCGCCGCGGCGATCGAAGCGATCAAGATCATCGACGACATTCAAGACGATGAGCCGCAGTGTCTCGCGTCGGAGATCGGCGTCGACGCGGCGTTGCACGTCGCGATGGACGCGCTGGCGTGGTGTCTCGAACTGACGTCGGAGTTGCCGCTCGATGACGCCGCGTGGCGCGCAGCCGCGGTCGCGATCGGACGTGGCCTGCACGAAACGGCCGCGGGACAACTTCTCGAGACGACGCTCGACGGCGGCTTCGACGAGTTCTGGTCCGTCGTCGATCACAAGACGCCGCCGCTCGTCGCAACGGCGCTCGAGCTCGGAGCCCTCGCCGCCGGTGCGACTCCCGACCAAGCCGCCGCACTCACGCGACTCGCGATTCCCTTCGGCCGCCTGCTGCAAATCGGCGACGACTGTCACGACGCGCTCGGTCCCGACGCATCGGACTGGCGCAATCCTGAGCTCAATCTATTGATGCGCTTCTCTCTGGCTGGTCCGAGCGGCGACGCGCTCGCGGTGCTCCTCGAGGATCCCTCCACGCTCCGCGACGCTCAGGTCCTGCTCCTCCGCGACGGCGCCCTCGGCTACGCGATTCACGCGCAGATCGCGACGCTCGACGCTCTGCGCGAGATCATCGACGATCTCGCGCTGCCGAATCCCGCGCCGTTCGAGGCGATGCTCGAGCAACATCGCGCCGACACCGATGACCTGCTGCGCCGCTCAGGCGTGAGCCCGATGCTCGCGAGTCACGTCGCCGGTTCGACTGCCGCGATCGCCGCGACGCGCTGAGTCTCGCGACGCACAACCGGCGCGACCTTCGTGCCGAACTGCTCGATCGCGCGCAGCACCTTGTCGTGCGGCAGTGTTCCGACGCTGACGTGCAGCAGGAAGCGGTCGTTCGCGAACAGTTCGTGCTCGAACAGAATCTTGTCGATCACTTCCTGCGCGCTGCCGACGAGCAACGATCCGCGCGGTGAGCGCATCGCCTCGTACTGCGATCGCTCCATCGCACCCCAGCCACGCTCGCGTCCGACCTTGTTCATCATCGTCGCGTACGCCGGGTAGTAGTCATCGGGATTGCCGACGTAGCCATGCGAGTTGATCGCGAGCTTCAGCTTCAACGGATCGTGTCCCGCGCGACGGCCGGCGTCGCGATAGAGCTCGACGAAACTGCGGAAGCGCTCCGGCATCCCGCCGATGATCGCGATGGTCATCGGGAGTCCGAGCGTTCCCGCGCGAACGGCCGACTGCGGCGTGCCGCCGACGGCGATCCACACCGGCAGCGGATCCTGTTGCGATCGCGGATAGACGCCGCGATTGTCGATCGCCGGACGATGACGGCCGTCCCACGTGACGCGCTCGTTCTCGCGGACTTTCAACAGCAGCGCGAGTTTCTCGGAGAAGAGATCGTCGTAGTCGCCGAGGTCGTTTCCGAAGAGAGGGAAGGACTCGATGAACGAACCGCGTCCGGCCATGATCTCCGCGCGCCCGTTTGAAAGCAGATCGAGCGTCGCGAAGTCCTGATAGACGCGCACGGGATCGTCGGAGCTGAGCACGGTGACGGCGCTCGCGAGTCGGATGTTCTTCGTCCGCTCGGCGGCGGCCGCGAGGACCACCGCCGGCGACGACACCACGAAGTCGGGCCGGTGATGTTCGCCGACGCCGAAGACATCGAGGCCGACCTCATCGGCAAGGGCGATCTCTTCGATCAGATTGCGAAGACGGTCCCCCGCGCTGAGCGCGCGATCCGTCAACTCGCCGAAGGTCGTGATTCCGAGTTCCATGTCAGCTCACCGTAACCGGTCTGCGCCGGAGCGAGAGATTGATGATGCCACCGGCTACGCCTGCTGCGAGCGTGCCTGCGACGATGGCGGGAGTCCAGAGGTTGGTGATGCCGAGGAGCGCGTCGAGCGAGAAGCGGCCAAAGCCGGTCAGGGCGAGGGCGACCGCCGCGGTTGCGTAGAGCAGCGGAACTTCGACGCCGTTCGACATCGCGAACACGCCATGCCAGTGCACGGTGACCGCCGCGACGATCATGATCGACAACACGAGCGCGGGTCCGATGGGTCCGAAGAGTCCGAGTGCGATCAGGAGGCCGCTGACGATCTCGCCGCCGGCAGCCGCGGCCGCGAAGAGACGTCCGGGCTTGAAGCCGAGTCCCTCGAAGAATCCGCCGGTGCCGGTGAGCCCGTATCCGCCGAACCAGCCGAACATCTTCTGAGCTCCGTGAGCCGCCATGAGAACGCCGAAGACGATGCGCGCGATGAGAAATCCAAGGTCCATGATTCTGCTCCTTCGTAAGTCACTATACTTTAAGTAGCGACTAGAATGAAGGTAGCGACTTTGAAATTCCAGACCCGGAATCGTTATTCTCGTTTGCAGCGATGAAGCAGGGAGAACCGCCGACTCTGGCGCTGTGCACGCCGTTTCACCACGCCATCGAGCTGATCGGACGGCGCTGGACGGGTGCGATCATTTCTCTGTTGCTGCAGACGCGCTGCCGCTTCGCCACGCTGCGCGACGCGATTCCGGAGATCACCGACCGCATGCTCAGCGAGCGGCTTCAGGAGCTGGAGTCGGAAGGGATCGTCGAGCGCACGGTGATTCCCGAGACGCCGGTGCGCGTCGAGTACGCGCTGACGAAGAAGGGGAAGGCGCTCGCAGCCGCGGTCGAGGCGATCTCGGACTGGGCGCACAAGTGGAGCGGGCCGCCGCAGCCCGCCGCGAAACCGCGCGCCAAAAGAAAAAGCGCCGCCACGAAGTGACGGCGCTCAACGCGACAGCTCACGTTGTAATCAATGAAGCACGATGACGCAGCTCGCGCGGCGCGGCATGTGGTTGCCGTCGACCTGCTTCGCGTCGTAGTTGAGGATCACGCGACCGTCATCCTCGGTCCGTCCGATCGCGAGCTTGACGCTCGTTCCCGCGCTGAGCTCATCGCCTTCGACTTCGAGCTTCCACTGCACGCCGCTCCACGCGCTCGCGACGATGTCCGCGCGCTCGGTCGTGCGTCCGAACGGCGTGTCGATCGCGTCGTGATTCAAGTCGATGACGACGCCCGCCAGCTCGGGGAGTGACGAGTCGGGCTGCAGCACGAGACGGCCATCCGCGGTACGCACGAACTCGACCTCGGCCTCCGCCATTTTCACGAGTGTGACTTCGGCGGCGCTGCGCTGCAGCTCTTCATTCTCTTCGCGCGTGAGTCCGAGTCGCTCGTTCCAGGACAGGCGCTCATCCGCTTTCGCGCTCTGCGCTTCCTCGCGCCACTGCTCGCCATCGGCCTGCACCGCGGCCTGCAACTTCGCGGTGAGCTCGGCCGCGCGCGGCGCGGTGACGGTTTTCATGACATCGACTTTGACGCGGCCGACGGGAAGGGAGGAGACATACGACTCACTCGCTGCAACGGATGTGGCGGCGAAGAGTGCGAGGCAGAGCAGTGCGGTTCGCATGGTGGGCGCATCTTCACCATTCGCACTTAC
>DASVNL010000044.1:0-2191 GCA_036383875.1 Thermoanaerobaculia bacterium | reverse complement strand
TGGCGAGTGACGGGACGCTGATTTTGAGCGGCATCCTCGTCGTGCGTCGCGCAGACGTAGTTGAGGCCGCGCTTGCGCACGGCCTCAGGTTGCGTGACGAGAAACAACGCGGCGAGTGGTGGGCGGGGATGTTCTCCCGCTAGCGCTTTTCGATCGGAACGTAGTCCTGCGTGCGCGCGCCGGTGTAAATCTGGCGCGGGCGCGCGATCTTCTGATCCGAGTCTTCGAGCATCTCCTGCCACTGCGACAGCCAGCCGGACACGCGCGGAATCGCGAAGAGCACGGTGAACATCGCGGTGGGAAAGCGCATGGCCTGGTAGATGAGGCCCGAATAAAAATCGACGTTCGGGTAGAGCTTGCGCTTCACGAAGTAGTCGTCTTCGAGCGCGATCCGTTCGAGCTCGAGCGCGATGTCGAGCAGCGGATTCTTGCCCGTCTCCTCGAACACTTCGTACGCGACCTGCTTGATGATCTTCGCGCGCGGGTCGTAGTTCTTGTAGACGCGATGGCCGAAGCCCATCAGGCGTCCGCCTTCGCCGCTCTTCACGCGCGTGATGAAGTCGGGGACGTTCTTCACGTCGCCGATCTCGGTGAGCATCTGCAGCACCGCTTCGTTCGCGCCGCCATGCAGCGGGCCATAAAGCGCGGCCGCAGCAGCAGCGACGGCGGAGTACGGATCGACCTGCGAGCTGCCGACGGCGCGCATCGCATTGGTCGAACAGTTCTGCTCGTGATCGGCGTGGAGGATGAACAGAACTTCGAGTGCACGCTCGAGCACGGGGCTCGGCTTGTACTTCTGCTCCGTCATCTTGTACATCATGTTGAGGAAGTTGCCGGTGTACGAAAGGTCGTTGTCCGGGTAGGCGTAGGGCATGCCCACCGTGCTGCGGTAATTGAACGCCGCGACGGTGATGACCTTCGCGATGATGCGATGCATCTGCTTCATGCGCACGGCCGGATCTTCGATCTCTTTCGCCTCGGGATAGAACGTGCCGAGGGCGGCCATCGAGGAGATGAAGCGTCCCATCGGGTGCGCGTTGTAGCGGAACGCATCGATGAGATGGCGGAAGTTCTCGTTGAGGATCGTGTGGTGCGTGATCGTGTGCTGCCAGTTCGCGAGCTCGTCCTTCGTCGGCAGTGCGCCGTTGATCAGGAGGTACGCGACTTCGAGGTAGGTGCTCTTCTCGGCGAGCTGTTCGATCGGGATGCCGCGATATTCGAGGATGCCTTTGTCGCCGTCGATGAAGGTGATGGAGCTGCGGCACGACGCGGTGTTCATGAACGCCGGGTCGTAGGTCATCATCCCGAAGTCGTCGTCGGCAACCTTGATTTTTCGGAGATCGAGTGCCTTGATCGTGTCGTCAGTGATGGGGACTTCGTATGTTTTTCCGGTTCGATTGTCTGTGATGGTGAGGGTATCGGCCACGAACACTACCTCCGAAAGAATGGGCGCGTAATCTACTACAAGTCTCCGAAGCGTGAGGCCAGGACGGAAACCGCTGCCAGCGCGGCTGTTTCCGCCCGGAGCCGTCGCGGGCCGAGGCGTTGAAAGATGCATTCCCGATCGCGCGCGAGTTGCAGCTCCTCATCGCTCCATCCGCCCTCGGGGCCAATGAGCACAATGAGCTCTCCGACATTCGCCAGCGCGCCCGGTTCCGCGTCCGCATCGAACAGCACTTTCGTCGCCGGACGCTGCAGGACCTCTGCGAACGTCGCGACGGGCTCGATGCGCGGAACGGCGGTGCGCCCGGACTGCTTGACGGCCTCGAACACGATCTTCTCCCAGCGCTCCGCTTTGTTCGCGTAACGCTCGCGCCGCAACTCGACGCGTTCCGTGTCGAGCGGGATGATCGACCGCACGCCGAGCTCCGTCGCTTTCTGCAATACGAGCTCGAACTTCTCGAGCTGAATGATCGCCATCGCCAGATGAATCGCCAGCTTCGACTCGCGCGACGGTAGCGCGTCGCCGACGCGAATCACCGCGCGATCGCGCTCGATCGCCTCGACCACACCCTTCGCCGCATTCCCCGCGCGATCGAACAACTCGACATCCTCGCCGACGCGCGCACGCACGACGCGGATCGAGTGATGGAACTCGTCGCCGGTGACGGTGACGTGGGGCTGGATGGTTTCGATGAAGATTCTGTGGCGCATACGAGTGATGAATGATGAATGATGAGTGATGAACGTT
>DASVNL010000043.1:0-10277 GCA_036383875.1 Thermoanaerobaculia bacterium | reverse complement strand
TTGTCGCATCGCCCGCAGGCGTCCGACGATGCGAATCGGCTGGGAGTGGACCTCCAGCTCTCCGGACATACGCACGGCGGTCAGTTCTTCCCATTCAACCTCGTGATCAAGAAGTTCCAGCCGCTCGTGGCCGGGCTGCATCGCGTTGGAAAGACATGGGTTTACGTCAATCGCGGGACCGGCTACTGGGGTCCGCCGTCGCGACTCGCGGTCGGCGGGGAGATTACGGTTCTGGAGCTCGTGCGGTCGTAATCCGTACGAGTCTCCGCCAGTCCCCCTTACTTTCTCTCTAGTCCCGCCACAATCCTGCCGCAGTGCGACTCCAGATTGAGGACCATGAAACGGTCGCTCATCGCTCTTGTCGTTCTGGCAACGGTCTCCCTTTCCGCGCAGACGGTCGACGTCGCGCCGGCCACGCCTGCCGCGAAGCTGGTTCAGACGCTCGTGCAGTCGGAGACCAATCTCCACGTTCGTAACTTCTACAGCCCGAACGGCTATCGCCCGGTGTGGACGCGCAACGCCCGCCCGACCCCGCAGGCGCTCACGCTGATCGGCCTCTTCGAAGGCGCAACCGCGAAGGGCCTCGAGCCGGCCGACTACGCCGCCGGAACGTGGACCGCGCGCATGACCGACCTCCACACCGACGCCGCCGCGGCGCGTTTCGATGTCGCCGTGACCTCGACGCTCGTGAAGTACGCGACGCATCTCCGCATGGGCCGTGTGAACCCGCAGGCCGTCGACTTCGACATCGACAACAGCGACAAGCAGTTCAACTACGCGTCGCTCGTGAGCACCGCTTCGGTGTCGAACGACATCAACGCGACGCTCGCGTCGGTCGAGCCGCAGAATGACGACTACCGCCGCCTGATCGCCGCGCTGGCGACCTGGCGCCGCATCGCGCAGTCCACGGACGACGCGGTGCCGACCGCGACGAAGCTCAACGTCGGCGACGACTTCGCCGGCCTGCCGCAGCTCACCACGAAGCTTCGCCTCTACGGCGACCTTCCGGCCAACGCCACCGTGACCGGCACGAAGTACGAAGGTGCGATCGTCGACGCGGTCAAGCACTTCCAGTCGCGCCACGGCCTCGATGCCGACGGCATCGTCTCGAAGAAAACGTTCGCCGCGCTGAACACGCCGGCTTCGGATCGCGTCGCGCAGATCAGCCGCGCCATCGAGCGTGCTCGCTGGACTCCGCAGCAGCTCGAAGCGCCGGCCATCGTCGTGAACATCCCTGAGTTCCGCCTGCGCGGCATCTCGGAGAACGGCGCGAACGACATCGACATGCGCGTCGTGGTCGGCAAGGCTGCCGGTCACCAGACCCCGGTGTTCGAAGGCGACATGCGCCACGTGGTGTTCCGCCCCTACTGGAACGTGCCGCCGAGCATTCAGAAGACTGAGATCGCGTCGAAGCTCGACTCGGGCTACGCCGCGCGCAACAACTACGAAGTCGTCGACGACAACGGCCGCGTGCAGAGCATCAACGCGGACACGGTCTCGAAGGTGAAGAAAGGCTCGCTGCGCGTTCGTCAGAAGCCCGGCACCTCGAACGCCCTCGGCCTCGTGAAGTTCCTCTTCCCGAACGACAACAACGTGTACCTGCACTCGACGCCGTCGCAGTCACTCTTCGCCCGCACTCGCCGCGACTTCAGCCATGGTTGCGTGCGCGTCGAAGATCCGGTGGCGCTGGCGGAGTGGGTGCTGCAGCAGAAGCCGGAGTGGACTCGCGAGAAGATCAAAGCCGCGATCGGTGGCAAGCGCGACGACGTGTACGTCACGCTCGACCGTGCGATTCCGGTGGTGATCTTCTACAACACCGTGGTCGCGCAGGAAAACGGCGACGTGCTCTTCCTCGACGACATCTACGGTCACGACGTGAAGCTCGCGAAGATGCTCACCCCGAAGACCCAGCAGCAGGGCGCGGGCGTGCTCCTCGCGGCGAAAAAATAAGCTTTCTCGCAGGTCGACAGTGGGCAGTCGGCACGGGCAGGAGCTTCGGCTCCTGCCCGTTTTTTTGTCTTGCGGCTAGTACGCGATCTTCATCGGCAGTCCCGTCGCGTCGGGCTCACCGCCGAAGAACTCGGACGTCTCGCCGAGGATTCGTTCCGCTGTCCACAACGCGGCCATCGCGTCGAGCAGATCGTCTTCGTTCGCGCCGCGCGGCGTCGGCGGGATCGGACCAAAGTGCGCGGAGACGAGCGCGCGTCGCGCGGCGAGTCCTTCGCGCGTGGTCTTTGGATCTTCCATCGGCTTGCCGTTCCACGACGAAAACGAAACCTCGGGATGGATCTCGTGCACGCGGCCGCGCAGTTCCGGATGCGCCTGCAGAATGCGGTCGATCTGCGCGATCTTCGGGATGAACGCAAAGGCCTGTTGTGAAATCCCCTTCTCCTGCAAGTCCTTCGAAATGCGATTCGCGTCGCGGTAGTCCGTTGCGCCGAGGAGCGCGCGAATCGGCGCGGGGAACACGCTGCTGCCGCGGCGTCCGATGAAGCGGCGCGCCCGTTCGTCGGCAGTCCGCGCTCCGGTTTCGGGCAGGCCGATTGGGACGTCGATCGCGATGAACGCGCACTGCGCGATGAGCGCGAGCAGCTCGTCGTCCGAGCGCACGATGCGCACTTCGATCGACGTCTTGTCTTTGATCGCCGCGATCCACCCTTCGCGACACCCGTCGACTCCCGCGATCTTCGTGAGCGCCGGCGTGACGACGCGCGGGAAGGTGTCGGTGGTTGCGGTGTCGCCGAGGGACACGATTTGGAGATCGGAGGCGCCGTCGTTGCGGACCGCGTGCGCGCAGAGCGGATCGGAGTCGATGAGCACCGCGCCCGTTCCTTCGAACGCGCGACTCTGCACGTCCGTCCCCTCGCCTTCATCCCAGAACAGCGTCCAGCGATCGGCGTAGAGCACGGTGAGCAACTCGCGACGCTGCGTGTGAAAGTGATTGCCGCGGATGCTCGCCGGGCGGATCGTTGCGACGTGGCATTCGGCGATGGATGTGAACGGCAGCGGGAGCGAGTAGCTCTCGCCGCGAGGATCGGTGCGGGCGGAGAGCTCGTGGATTCGGACGGTCATTGTCACACCATAGCCGACGAGCCGATCTCCGGATGCGCGCGCACGAACTCGACGAGCTTCGGCGCGTAGTCGCGAAATCGCGGCGCGACGATTCCCGCCGTCGCGAGATCGCGCGTCGCGTGCGTGGTGTCGTAGTGCGTCGGATGGACGAAGTAGTCGACGGCAGGCGCGGGGATACGCATCAGTCGATACATCCCGGGCACGTAATTCAGTGCGCCCTTCGCGATGCCTTTCGTCAGCGGCACGCGGACGATCGTGCGGCCGGTGCACTGCGCGATCGTGCGGATCGTTTCGTCGACGGTCATCGGATCGGGATCGGCGAGCGCGTACGTCGTCCCCGCGTTGTTCTTCATCGCGCTGAGATGCTCGATCGCGCGAATCACGAAATCGCGCGGCACGACGTTGAACGTGTAGCGCGACGGACGTCCGACGACGGGCAGCACGGCGATGCGCGGCTGACGCATCACCCACTGCATCACGAAGTACGGCCCGTCGAATTTCTGCGTCGCGCCGGTCGTGCTGTCGCCGACGACGACCGACGGGCGATAGACGGTCGCCGGAATCTTCGACATGCGCTTCCGCACTTCGAGCTCGGCGAGGTACTTCGTCTCTTCGTAGTAGTTGTTGAAGACCTGACCTTTTTCGAGATCGTCCTCCGTGTACACGCCCGGATGCCGGCCGCTCACGTAGCAGGTGCTGATGTAGTGCACGCGTTCGAGTCGCGGCGCGCGTTCGGCGAGGTCGAGGACGCGCTGCGTGCCCGTGACGTTCACGCGCATTCCGACGTCGCGCTTCACGGCGAGGTCGTAGACCGCGGCGAAGTGAAAGACTTCGCGGATGTCGCTCGCGTCGATGTGCTCGAGCGGCTGCGTGAGATCGCCGTCGACGATGCGAATGCGTCCCGCGAGTTTTGGATGCGCCGTCTCGATCGCACGCGCGCGATCTTCCGCCAGCGCGCGGAACTTCGGCTGCACGAGACACAACGCAACGTCGTCGGTGCGCGCGAGAACGCGGGGCAGCATTTCACTGCCGAGGAATCCGGGGAAGCCGGTGAAGAAGATCGACATCGCGGGATTGTACCGATCGCGCCACACGCCGTTCTTCGATGCGTAACGCTCGTGCGCTTACGATCGGCGCATGCGCGATTCAGGAATTCTTCTACTCCGCGCCGGAGTCGCGGTGCTGCTCTTCATTCACGGCGTGTATCGCATCGTCGCGGGCGGCGTCACGCCGTTCGGCGGATTCCTCGACAGCGTCGGATTGCCGTTCGGCCTCGCGATCGCGTGGGTGCTCACGATCGCGGAAGTCGTCGGCGCGCCGCTCCTCGCGTTCGGTGTGTGGACGCGCGTGATCGCGCTGTGGTTCATCGCGGAGCTCATCGCCGGCATCATCCTCGTGCACGGTCGCGAGGGATGGTTCGTCGTCGGGGGTGGACGCAACGGCGTCGAGTACAGCGTCGCGCTGATTCTCGCGCTCGCGTCGATTGCACTGTCCGAACAGCGGCATCGGTCGCGTGAGACACTTGCCGCATGAGCTTTCAGTCGCACAACCTCTCCGTCTCGCTGACGGTCAACGACATCCACAAAAGCCTGGCGTGGTATCGCGACGTCGTTGGCTTCAAGGTCGAGCAGGAGTACGAGCGTGAAGGAAAGTTGATGGCCGTCTCGCTCAGCGCCGGCGATGCGCGCGTGCTTCTGACACAGGACGACGGCGCGAAAGGCCTCGATCGCGTGAAGGGCGACGGCTTCTCGATGATGTTCTCGACGACCCAGAACGTCGACGAGATCGCCACCGGAATCAAGGAACGCGGCGGAACGCTCGACACCGAGCCCATGGACGCCTGGGGCCAGCGTGCGTTTCGTCTTCGCGATCCGGATGGATTCCGAATGACGATCTCGTCAAAACCATAAGTTCTGCGGCCCGCGAAACGCGAGCCCACAGGTGGACCGCACGTGCACCGGCGGAGCAACCAGCGCCGCCGGCCGTGCCGGCTAGCTGCCGCTGAAGGCCATCTGCGACCACGCGTCGCCGGATTCGTTATCGATGGCCGAGCCCCACGCATGCCAGCTTCCCGCCGTGGCCGTGAGGTTCTCGATCAGGATCTGCACGTTGCCGCTCGTCGATCCGCCGATGTTGTACTGATTCATCGACAGCGCCGGCAGCTCGATCTCGAACGAGCTCGTATCGAGCGGATTCGCGAACACGTACGTCGTGATGCGGAAGCGCTGCGTCGTGCTCGACGGATTCACGACGCCGACGTTGAGCCGGTACTGCGCGCTACGGCGCAGGCCGAAGATCGTCTTCGTCGTCACCGGAGTCGTCGGCATTGCGATGGCGGGGAACGTCTGCGACATCGTGCCTTCATCGTCGATGCCGTTGTTGTCGTTCGCTTCCGGCGTCCAGATGCGCGCGGTCGCGTGCAACTGCGCATTGGTGTCGGCGGCGCCTTCGCTGGTCACGCCGACCACGTCGATGGAGCCGAGTCCGCTGAGCTGCATGATTTCGGCGACGAAGTTCTCCGACGACACGCCGCTCTGCGCGGGGAGTGTGATCGTGCGAACGACGACGGAGCCGGTGCCGGCCTGCGGCATCCAGCGCAACTGCACCATCTGCGACGTGCTGCGCAGGTTGATGAGATCAATGTCGCTACGGAAGTGTGTGCCGTTCGCACCCGGGACGTCGCCGGCAGCCGGGATCAGGATGCGCGACGCGGCGGTGAGCGGAACGATGAGGTCGTTCCTTTCCGGCGTGAAGTGTGAGGTCTGAGCAAAGAGGGGAGTCGAGACGAACAGCGCGATTAGTAGAGTCTTGCTACGCATATACCGAGGCAATAGCAATACACTCGCCGCATGCAGAAAGTGCGTGTGGGTGTGCTCGGTTCGGGAGCCGTCGGACGGGCGCTCGCGTCCGGTTTCGCCAGCCTCGGCCATCCCGTCACCATCGGTTCGCGCGACGCGGAAAAACTACGCGAATGGGCCGATGCCGCTGGTCCGCTCGTGCGTGCCGGAACGTTCGAGGAGGCGGCGCGCTTCGGCGACATCCTCGCGCTCGCGACGCTCGGCGTCGCGACGGAGAGCGCGATTCGCATCGCCGGCTTGTCGCACTTCGACAACAAAGTCGTGATCGACGCGACGAACCCGCTCGACTTCAGCAGCGGCGCGCCGAAACTCTCCGTCGGCACCACCGACTCCCTAGGGGAACAGATTCAGCGCCTGATTCCGAACGCGCGCGTCGTCAAAGCATTCAACACCGTCGGCAACGCGCACTTCATTCATCCGAACTTCGAAGGCGGACCGCCGGACATGTTCATCTGCGGCAACGACGACGATGCGAAGAAGATCGCCGCGCAGATTTGCGACGCGTTCGGGTGGGGTGTTGCTGACATCGGCGGCATCGAAGGATCGCGTTACCTCGAGGCGATGTGCATGACGTGGGTGATGTACGGCGTGAAGCACGGCTCGTGGAATCACGCCTTCAAGTTGTTGCGGAACTGAGAACAACTCGCCGCCCATCGCAGTGGACACGCCGTCACCGCCAAGTGACGAGCGCGGCCACTTGCACTCCTAATAGCTGGGGCAGCAAACTTGCAGCCCGAGCGCCCAACGGTGTTCATCGAAAGGTCGAGGTGTCTATGCGAGTCGCTGTTCGGTTCGTACTCCTTGCTTTACTCGTAGCCTTCCTCAGTCCCATCGCTCAAGCTCAATACTTCGGTCGCAACAAAGTCCAGTGGGAGCAGTTCGACTTCAAAGTCCTGCAGACCGAACACTTCGATATCTACTATTACGATCAGGAAGCGGACGTCGTTCATGACATCGGCCGCATGTCCGAACGCTGGTACGCGCGCCTCTCGCGCGTCTTCAACCATTCGTTCAAGAGAAAGCCGATCGTTCTCTACGCGAACGCCGCGGACTTCCATCAGACCACCACGACGGGCGGGATGATCGGCGAAGGCACCGGCGGCTTCACCGACGCGTTCATGAATCGCGTGGTCCTGCCGCTCACCGGCGACTACGCGCAGAACGATCACGTTCTCGGTCACGAGATGGTGCACGTGTTCCAGTACGACATCGCCGCGAGCGCGAACGCGCAGCGTCGCCGTTTCGCGCTCGAACAGATGCCCCTGTGGCTCGTCGAAGGCATGGCCGAGTACTTCTCGAAAGGCCGCGTCGATCCGCTCACCTCGATGTGGATTCGCGACGCGACGCTGCACGAGCGCATGCCCGACCTGCGCGATCTCACGCGCGACTCGCGCTACTTCCCGTATCGCTACGGCCAGGCGCTGATGGCCTACATCGGCGCGCGCTTCGGCGACGAAGCAGTCGTGCGCTACTTCCTCTCCTCCGGTTCCGTCGGCGTCGAAGACGGCGTCGAGCGCGCGCTCGGCATCTCGCACAAGCAGCTCTTCGCCGACTGGGCGGAATCCTCCCGCGAGCTGTACACGCCGATCACGAACGTCCGCAATCTCGATCTCGGCACGCCGCTCATCGGCAAGAAGCCGGAGCCGCCACCGCCGCCGCTCGCCGCGGGCGAAGAGCGCAAAAAACGCCCGCGCCGCCGCGGTCAGAGTGAGCTGAACATCGGACCGGCGCTCAGCCCGGACGGCCGCTACATCGCCTTCCTCTCCGCACGTGAGCTCTTCTCCATCGATCTCTTCCTCGCCGATGCGAAGACCGGCCAGGTCATTCGCCGGCTGGTCTCGTCCGAGCGCGACTCGCACATCGAGTCGCTGCGCTTCATCGAGTCCGCGGGCTCGTGGTCGCCGGACGGACGCCGCCTCGCGTTCATCACGTTCTCGAAGGGCGACAACTATCTTTCGTTCGTCGACGTCGAGACGCGCAAGATCGAACACCGCAAAGTCCCCGGCCTCGAGTCGATCAACAACGTCGCGTGGTCGCCGGACGGCAAGACCATCGCGCTCTCCGGCCAGACCACGGGCGTCAGCGATCTGTTCCTCTACAACGTCGACACGAACGAAGTCCGCCGTCTGACGAGCGACAAGTTCGCCGACCTGCAACCCGCGTGGTCGCCAGACGGACGGACGCTGGCGTTCGTCACCGATCGCGGCAGCGACACGATCGTCGAGCAGCTCCTCTTCACCGATCAGCGCCTCGCGACGATCGACATCAGCACGGGCCAGGTTCGCCTGGTCGAGGCCTTCCGCGGCGCACTGCACATCAATCCGCAGTGGGCCCCCGACGGGCGCTCGATCTACTTCATCGCCAACCCGGAAGGCATTCCGGACATCTACCGCATCACGCTTCCGGAAGGACAGCTCTCCCGCGTGACGGCAGTCGATACGGGCGTCGCCGGCATCACCGACATGTCGCCGGCCCTCGCCGTCGCGACGCGCAGCGGCGACATCGCGTTCTCGCTGTACGAAGACGACAACTACAACATCTACTCGCTCCCCGCGAACGCACCCGGCGTGGCGACGGCCGCGCCTCCCGCGCCGACCGAAGGCACCGCCCAGCGCGCCGCGCTCCTGCCGCCGCTGCGCGGCACGGGCTCGGAGATCACGGGTTACCTGATGCGCCCTGAAGAAGGTTTGCCCGGCGCGTCGACGCAGTTCGCGGAACGCCCGTACAGCTCCGACCTCCACCTCGCCTACCTCGGACCTCCGACGCTCGGCGTCGGTATCAACGAGTTCGGCTTCGGTGCAGGCGGCAGCTTCACCGCGTACTTCAGCGACATCCTCGGACGCCACAACGTCGGCTTCACGTTCCAGGGCGGCGGCGGCGCCGGCACGCAGAGTCTCGCCGAGCAACTCGGCGGCGAGCTGCTCTACATCAATCAGACGAGCCGCCTGAACTGGGGCGCGGACCTCGTGCACGTGCCGTACGTCTACGCGAGCGCCGGCTACTTCTTCGACGACTACGTCGACGAGGACGGCAACGTCTTCCCGAACGCCGAGTTCTACGTGCAGGACCGCGAAGTCCAGACCACGACGGACCTCAGCGGCCTCGCGCAGTATCCGTTCAGCTCCACGCGACGCATCGAAGCGGCGGCCGGCGTTCAGCGCTTTTCTTACAAGCGCGAGCGCGAGACGTGGGTCATCATCGGCAACTCGATCGTCGATCGCTTCACCACTGAGTTCCCGGGCGGCTTCGAAGTGAATCTCGGCAAGGCCTCGGCGGCGTTCGTCGGCGACAGCTCGACGTACGGCTTCATCTCCCCGATCGCCGGCACGCGCTATCGCTACGAGATCGAGACGCTCAACGGCGATCTGAATTTCCAGACGGCGCTCGCGGACTGGCGCAAGTACTTCTTCTTCCGCCCGGTGACGGTCGCCGTGCGCGGCCTGCATTACGGCCGCTACGGCAACGGCGCCGATGACGCGCGTCTCTCGCCGCTCTACCTCGGCCAGGGCTCGATCATGCGCGGCTACGATCCGTACTCGATCAACGTCGGCGAGTGCGGCTCGGCCATCGGCACGAACAACTGCCCGGTCTTCGATCGTCTCGTCGGCACGCGCATCGCGCATGCGAGCCTCGAAGTCCGCGCGCCGCTCCTCGGCACGCGCGAGTTCGGACTCATCGACGCACCGTTCGTCCCGACCGAGATCTTCGCGTTCGCCGACGCCGGCGCCGCGTGGCGTCAGGGTCAGAGCGTGAAGTGGAAGTTCGAGACCGACACCGCCGAGCGCGTCCCGGTCTTCAGCATCGGCGCAGGCCTGCGCATCCTGCTCAGCTACATCCCGATCGAGGTCTACGCCGCCAAGCCGTTCCAGCGTCCCGACGAAGAGATCGTCTACGGCTTCAACATCATCCCCGGCTGGTAATGCATACTCGTGAGGACCGGCGCCGCGCGCGCCGGTCCTCACAGCTCATGCACTTCACTCCCTCCGAATTCGAACGTCTCGTCGAAGAAGCACTCGAGACCCTCCCGCCGCAGTTCGCCGCGCTGCTCGAGAACGTCGCGGTGGTCGTCGAAGAAGAGCCGAGCGACGAAGACCTCGAGCTGCTCGACGATGGCGAAGACGGCGACAGCGAAGGCGAGTTGCTCGGCATCTATCGCGGCGTCGCGCTGACGCGCCGCACGCACGACATGCTGCCGATGCTGCCCGATCAAATCGCGATTTTCCGCGGCCCGATTCTGCGCATCGCGCGCAACCGCCACGACGCGGTGCATGAGATTCGCGACACCGTGATTCACGAGCTCGGTCATTACTTCGGGCTGCACGATCACGAAATGCCCTACTGAAAAAA
>DASVNL010000042.1:0-1819 GCA_036383875.1 Thermoanaerobaculia bacterium | reverse complement strand
GCCATGTACGCTTCTGCGACGATGTGCGGTTGATACTTCTGCGCGAGAGCAACGGCCTGCTGCGCCTTGCCGTTTTCCGAATTCGCTAGCGCCATCAGGCGCCGCACGGCCGCTTCGCTCGTTCGATACTGAGGCGGAAGCTCGGGTTGGAGTATTGCCTCGCCCTCTGTCTTCGTCGCCTCGGCGCGAACGAAGAGCTCCCCGCGCAGAATCCTCAGCGCCTGGATCCACTCGTCGTCGCGACCCTCAAAATGCTTCAGCGCCGCATCGACTTTTGCCGACGCAGCGCTGAGCTCATTCCGATCCGCAATCGCGCGCGCGGCGCGATACGCCTCCGCCGTGGTTTCGTCCCTGCCCCTGCACAGACAAAGCAGCAGGAGCAGGAGCGAAACGAACGCGCTATTGCTGCGGCCAGACCGGCGTTCCATTGCCCTCACCCGACGCCATCACGATCGATCCGCCGTCGCCGCCTGGGCCTTCCTGCATGATGTCGCCGTAGTCGAGGCGCAGCAGGTTGACGCGGCGGCGGCCCTGTTTGAGCAGCAGCTCGCCGAAATGCAAGGCGCCCAGACCCGGCACGTGCAGTTTGTTCCGGCGATTGCAGAGCACTTCCGGCGAATGGACCTTCTGCACGATCGAGCTGCGCACGACCGGCGGGATGGGGCGCGGCTGGACCATCGCCGTGACTTGCGTCGGGGGCTGATCCAACTTCTCGGCGATCCGTTCCGGCTCTTCCGACGCAATCTGCAGGAACTGGCCGTACGTCTCCAGTGAGCACATCTCGAGATCGAGCTCGGGGATGACTTCGTCCTCGTCGATCCTGACGCCGCCGTACGACGCGCGAATCTCGAAGCGCGCCTCACCCTGCTCACCTTCCACGACGCGGCGCGTCGAGGTGAGGGTGAGCTGCATCTGGCGGACGAAGACGCGATCGAAGAGATTCACGTCTCGCATCAGGATGTCGGAGTAGGCGGAGTAGAGACCGTCCGCGATGCGCGATCCGCCGACGCGGGTCTGCATCATCGAGAAGGAAACTTCGTCGCTCCGGTAGTTGAAGATCTCCGACGTTCCGACGCCGCCGGTGGAGGGAAGAACGACCGAGCCGAGGCTCGGGATGAGGGTTGTGTTGTGTCCGCGTTCGATGGCTCCGCCGAGGCCGAGCGCAGTCGCGTTGAATGCGTATTCCATGGCTCTCTCCTTGCGTTTGGACCGTGAGTTTGCTGATTACTCGACGACTTTGAACGGATACGGGGTCACCACGCGATTGCCATCCGCATGGACACTGATGACCTTCATCTCATACGCACCGGCGGGCAACTCGCCGGTGGTGATGAGCCCACCTTTGTTCTTGAGTTCTGAATTCAATTTCGCCCGGCGAACGCGTTTTTCCTTGGCGTAGATCTCGACGAAGAACTCTTCCCCTTCATCGAAGTCGTGCCCGACAGTGATCGGCTCGTGGGCGCGATAGACGTCGATCGCACTGCGACTGACGTCGGTCTGATACTGCGGCGTGGCGTAGATCGCATCGGCTCCCGGCTCCGGGATGAGTGTTCCGAGGCCGAGTCCGACCAAAAGAATTGCGGCGGCGGCAAGCGACATCCAGCCGCCCTGACTCCGGCGGCGGACGGGATTCGCGACTGGCGTCTTCGTCTGCGGGTTCGGCTCGGTCAGGACGACCTCGCGTCCCACATCCATGAGCCGCGCCCCGTCGCGAATGTCTTCCGCGCACGCAGCGCAGTCGAAATAGTGCTCTTCAAACATCTCCGCTTCCGGCCCGGCCAGCTCCCCGAGGAGGTACCGTTCGGCAGCGTGTGTTTCG
>DASVNL010000041.1:0-4303 GCA_036383875.1 Thermoanaerobaculia bacterium | reverse complement strand
CCGTCGTACAGATTGCCGAGGGTGATGAAGTAGCGGAAGAAGGCGAAGGACGCTGCGCCCCAGCCCAGGATCCAGAGCAGACAGGTACGAGCACAACCTTTCATGAGTCCGCGAAGTTTACGCTTCGGGCGCGATTTCGTCTGCGGCCACGGTGCGTTTCGCGAGCGATGTGATGTACACGACGCCCACCACGCCGCCGATCGTCAGCGCCGCGCCGGTGATCGACATCGCGCTGAGATGTTCGTGCAGCAGCGTCACGCCGAGGATCATCGCGACGACGACTGCGAGTTGCGAAATCACTCCGACCGTCATCGCGTCGACCCAGCGCAGACTGAACGTGAGCAGCAGTTGCGCGCCGATCGCGAACAGCGACGTCGCGGCGAGCGACACCCATTCGTCGCCCACCGGCATCTTCCACGTCGCGATTGCGGGCGGCGCGGTGAGGAGTGTGCCGAGGAGGCAGAAGCTCGTGTAAACCGCCCACGAGTTTTCGCCTTGCCGCGCGGCGCGCATCGCGGTGACCGCAGCGCCGCTGAGCATCGCCGATGCGAATCCGACGAGCTCCCAGATCCCGAAACCGAGGACGTCGCCGGGTCGCGCGTTCGCGTGCACGACGAGAAACACGCCGGCCAGTGCGATCGGCACGGGCAGCAGCACTTTCGGGCTGATCTGCTCGCGCAGAAACACGACGGAGAAGATCCCGCTGAACAGCGGCGCGGTGTAGTTGAGCAGCGTCGCGACGCCGACGTGGATGTGCTCGATCGCGACGAAGTAGCAGAGCACCGCCAGTCCGCCGAAGAAGCCGCGATAGAGCAGCAGGTCCCAGCGTTGAAACGTGAACGCGCTGCGGCGGAATCGCGGAATGAGCAGCGCGGGCGTGAGTCCGACGGCGAAGCGGATCATCGCGACCTGCGAGCCGGAGAGGCGCGCGGACGCGAGCTTCGCGTAGAACGCCATCGCGCCGAACAGCACCGCCGAAAGAATCATGAGGAGCAGCGCGCGCTCGGTTGGTCGAAGGCGTGGCATCGTCACGGCGCGGGGAGTGTATCCGCTCGCGATATGCTCTCGCGCATGTTCAGTTATCGCGACGCCACGCCCGCCGACGCGGCCACGATCCTCGACTTCCAGGTCGCCATGGCCCTCGAGACCGAGGAGGTCACGCTGCAGCGCGAGATCACCGGCGCCGGTATCGACGCCGTGTTCGCCGATCCGTCGAAAGGCCGCTACTTCGTGGCCGAGGATGATGGTCGCGTGATCGCGTCCCTGATGATCACGTACGAGTGGAGCGACTGGCGCAACGGCACGGTGTGGTGGATCCAGAGCGTGTACGTCGCCCCCGAAGCGCGCAAACGCGGCGTGTACGCGGGCCTGTACGAGCACGTGAAAGCGATGGTCGAAGCGCAGCCCGCGATCCGCGGCATCCGGTTGTATGTCGATAACCGCAACCGCCCCGCGCAGGAGGTGTACGCGCGGCTCGGGATGGAAGGGGAGCATTACCGGGTGTTCGAGTGGATGAAGTGAGATGAGCGTTCGGTAAATCTTGCGATAACTGTCATCACTCATCATTCATCACTCATCACCGGCCTCCTATACTCCCGCGCCATGCGTCGCATGCTCGCGCTTCTCTTCGTCACGCTGTCCGCCTTCGCGCTTCCGCCGAACGTCGAAAAGACCGACTCCTTCCGCGGGATCGATCAATACCGGTTGAAGTCGAACGGGATGACGATTCTGCTCGTGCCGGATCACACCAGTCCGGTCTTCACGTTCATGGTCGTCTACCACGTCGGCTCGCGGAACGAGGCGCCGGGGAACACCGGCTCCGCGCATCTGCTCGAGCACATGATCTTCAACAAGTCGACGGAGAACTTCGGCAAGGCGAACGGGCACAAGACGTTTCAGGAAGTGCTCTACGAAGCCGGTGCGGACTTCTCGTCGACGAACATGACCACGTGGTACGACCGGATGAACGGCTACTCCACGCTGCCGTCCGACAAGCTCGAGCTGGCGATGAAGATCGAGGCCGATCGTCTCGGCCGCGGACTGATTCTCGACAGCGAGCGGCAGTCCGAGATGTCGGTCGTGCGCAACGAGTACGAGATCGGCGAGAACAATCCGTGGCAGGCGCTCTGGAAGGCCACCGTCGCGACCGCGATTCAGGCGCACCCGTATCACTGGAACACGATCGGATATCGCTCGGACATCGAAGGCGTCACGACGGAGAAGCTGCGCGAGCACTACAAGAACTTCTTCTGGCCGAATAACGCCGAGGCGATTCTGGTGGGCGATTTCGACACGGAGAAAGCGCTGGCGTTGTTCGATCGCGAGTTCGGCGCGTTCAAGAAATCCGATCGTCCGATCCCGCAAGTCATCACCGTCGAGCCGCCGCAGGAAGGGGAGCGCCGCGCCGTCGTCACCCGTCCCGGCACCGTCGGTATGGTCATGCTCGCGTACCCGCGTCCCGGTGCGAAGCATCCGGACTTCATGCCCCTCGAGGTGCTGACCTCGATCCTCGCGGACGGCGTGAACTCGCGTCTCTATCGCGCCCTCGTCGATCAGGGACTCGCCGCGAACGTGCAGGCCAACAACTTCACGCTGCGCGATCCCTATCCGATCCTCGTCGACGCGACGCTGGCGCAGGGCAAGACGCACGAGGAAGTCGAAGCGGCGATCAAGGCCGCGCTCGCGGAAGTCGCCGCGAAAGGCGTGAGCGACGAAGAGGTGAAACGCGCGCAGCAGCAGATCGAAGTGGCCGTGATCCGCAGCCGCGATGGCACCTACAACTTTGCCTCCAACCTCGGCGAGTCGGTCGCCTCGACGGATTGGAAGTGGTTCCTCACGTACATCGACAACATCAAAGCCGTCACCACTGCCGACGTGCAGCGCGTCGCGAAAACGTACTTCGTCCCGCAGCACGCGACCGTCGGCTGGTTCGTCCCGGGCGCGCCTACGCAAGTCGCGAGTGAACCGCCCGCGACTCCGCCGGCTGTCGCTGCAACGTCGTCGACGCCGTCCGCCTCGAGCGCGAAGCCGGCCCCTGCGATGAACACGTCGTCGTTCGCGAAACGCACGACGCGCAAGGTGCTGAAGAACGGACTCATCGTCGACATTGTCGAGAACCACGCGGTGCCGACGGTTTCGGTGCGCGGACTCGTCCTCGCAGGCGACACGTCCGCACCCGCAAACAAACCCGCGATTCCTGCGCTCACCGCGAAGATGCTGCAGCGCGGCACGAAGTCGCGCACGAAGGAAGAGATCGGGAAGCTGCTCGACGACGTCGGCGCGAATCGGACGTGGAACGCGGGACTCAACGAGTCGACGCTCATCGCCAATGGCATGGCCCGCGATCTTCCGATGCTTCTCGGCGTCATCGCCGATGAGCTGAAGAACGCCGCCTTCAACGCCGACGAGCTCGCGAAGGCGAAGAAGGAGCTCGAGACCGATTACCTGCGCGCCGATGACAACACGCAGAACCGCGCGGTCGAGCGTCTCGCGCAGCTCGTGTACGCGGACACGCATCCGTACTTCGCGGCCGGCCGCGAGAAGCTCGTCGCGAGCGCGAACGCCGCGACGGCCGACGAACTGCGCGCGTTCCAGCGCGCGCGCTACAGCGGCGCGAACTTCATCCTCGCGATCGTCGGCGACGTCGACACGGCGAAGACGCTCGCACTCGTCGAGCAACACTTCGGCGATCTGCCGAAAGGGGAGAAGCTCGTGCTCCCGAACGTCGCGCCGCGCGCAACCACGACGCCGGTGCGCGAAGCGGTCACGATGCGCGGCAAGGCGAACATGAATCTGATCATCGGCAGCGCGAGCAATCTGCGCCGCACCGACGCCGACTACGACGCCGCGCTCATCGCCAACGCCGCCCTCGGCCAGAACTCGCTCTCGTCGCGCATCGGCAAACGCGTGCGCGACACGGAAGGTCTGTCGTACAACCTCAACTCGCGCTACGCGTGGAGCGATCAGCTCGAAGGCATCTGGCTCGTCAACGTGAACGTCGCGCCGCAGAACCTCGCGAAGGCGATGAAGTCGACCGTCGAGGAGATTCAGAAGTTCGCGAAGGAAGGCGTCACCGACGCGGAAGTCGAGGCGCAGAAAAGTTTCTTCGCGGGGAACTATCAGGTCGGACTCGGCTCGAACGCGGGCATCGCGGCGGCGCTCGTGAACGCGGAGAAATTCGGATTCGGTCCGAAGTATCTCGACGAGTTCCCGGTGCGCATCAAGACGGTCACGCGCGATGAAGTGAATGCGGCGATGCGGAAGCACTTCTTCCCGGAGAAGCTGCACACGATCGTCGCGGGCG
>DASVNL010000040.1:0-15608 GCA_036383875.1 Thermoanaerobaculia bacterium | reverse complement strand
ACGTCGTCGTCGGATTCGCAGAGCGGCAGAGTCTCAGAGTAGAGTCTCGCCATGCTGCCTCCCTGGGCCGAAAAGCTCGTCTCGCTCTATCAGAGCGGCGCCGCGAATCAGTTCATCCTCTACGGAAACGTGAACGACCGTTTCCTGCTCGACGCGAAAACGCTGGGCAGTCTCTACGAGTTTCTCTCCCGCGTGATCCTCCCCCGCTTCGACGTCGTCCTCACCTACGACCTCGGCAACGGCATCCGCATCGACAAAGGCGGCGAGTCCGTCACGAAGTGGCCCGCGTTCAAAGAATCGCCCGAACTTCCGCGTGCGCCGCGCGCGGCCGCCGAGTGGCTCACGCGATTCTTTCGCTACTCCGCGAACCTCGCGCGACTCGGGCAGGAGTCGCATCACATCGGATTCATCATGAAGTCGGCGCATCTTGTCGCACCCGCGCTGCCCGGCGCGCTCAACTACGACCTCAGTGCGCTCTCGCTGCTGATGCGCGACTGGGCCGCGGACGAACAACTCACGCGCCATTCGCTCGTCACGTTCCTCGTCACCGAGAACCTGAACGATCTGCATCCACTGCTCGTCAACCATCCGCGTGCCGCGGCGATCGAAGTTCCGCTGCCGTCGACGGAACAACTTCGCGACGCGCTCACGCTGCTCGCTAAAGATCACGCAACGGTGCTCGCCGAGTTCACGCCCACGTACGACACGCTCGCGCATCAACTCACCGGCACGACGCTCACGTCGGTCGAGAACCTGCTGCGCGTGAAGACGCACGCGAAAGAAGTGCTGCACGCGAAGGACCTCGTGTCGATGCGCAAGGAGCTCGTCGAGAAAGACTCCGCAGGGCTCATCGAGTTCATCGAGTCGAAGCGCACGCTCGACGATTTTCACGCGCAGGAAAAGCTGAAGAACTGGCTGCGTCAGGACATCAAGCTGTGGCACATGAACGATGTGCAGGCGCTGCCGATGGGCTATTTGCTGTGCGGTCCGGTCGGCACGGGGAAGACGTATCTCGTCGAGTGTCTCGCCGGCGACGCGGGCGTGCCGGTCGTGAAGCTGAAGAACTTTCGCGATAAATGGGTCGGCAGCACGGAAGGAAATCTCGAGAAGATTTTCCGATTGCTGAAAGGCCTCGGCCGCTGTTTCGTCTTCATCGACGAAGCCGATCAAGCCCTCGGCAAGCGCGACGCCGGCACGGGCGACTCCGGACTCTCCGGACGCATCTACGGGATGTTCGCGGAGCAGATGAGCAATCCCGCGAATCGCGGCAAGATCGTCTGGATCCTCGCGTCGAGCCGCCCCGATCTGATCGAGATCGACTTGAAGCGTCCGGGCCGCATCGACGTGAAGATTCCGATCTTCCCGACGACGAGTGCGGCCGAGGGGTTTGCGTTGATTCGGGTGCTCGCGAAGCGGCGGGGCGTGGAGTTGAGCGACGCCGATTTCGCATCCGTCGAGGCTGTAATACCAAAGCATCTGACGCCCGGCGCGGCGGAGTCGATCGCGGTGAAGTTGTATCGCAGCGTGCGCGCGGAAGGACTCACGGCCGCCGACGCTTTGCGAGATACGCTCGATGGTTATCAGGCGCCAGTGCCCGCGGACGTGATGGAGTTTCAGATCGGGCTCGCGGCGCGCGAAGCGAGTGACGGAGACTTCGTCCCGGAATCATTCCGTCACCTGCGCTGACGAACCCACGAGTAGAATCTGCGCATGTCGCTTCTGATGCAGCGCAAGGCTCCCGTCACCGCCCCGAAACTCGAAGGAAAAGAAGTTCTGGTCGGCCCCGATCCTTCCGTCGCGAAAGTCAAAGGCGTGATGTTCGGCGGGCGCAAGCAGTTCCTGCTCGACACGATCGGCGAGGCCGGATTCGCAGCGCTGCTCGAAAAACTGACGCCGCGCACGCGAGGCTACGTGCGAACGCCGCTCGCATCGAGCTGGTGTGAGTTCGAGTCGCTCGTCGAGCTCGATCGCACGATTCACGAAGAGCTGAAGAGCAAGTACTCGAACGTGCTCGCGCTCATCGGCGCGGCGTCCGCGGAGCTCGGCATCGGCCGCATCTATCGCTCGCTCGACACCGACTCGCTGGTCGCGTTCCTCGAAAACAACGCGCAGTTTCACGATCAGTATCAGAAGTTCGGCAGCGTGCGATTCGAGAAAACGCCGAACGGCGCGCGGATGATCTACAGCAACTACCCGTGCTACAGCCCGATCTTCTGCGCCAGCGCGCACGGCTACTTCATGGAGTCGATCCTGCGCCACGGCGGCACCGATCCCGTGGTGAGCGAAACGAAGTGCCAGTGCCACGGCGACAAAACCTGCACCTTCGAGATGGCCTGGCGGTAATCCAGAGCAAAGCGAAGGATCTCCTGTGCCACAGCTACGCCTGTGGCCCGCGCGTAGCTGTGGCACAGGAGATTCTTCCCTGCGGTCAGAATCAGCGCTGAGACCGCGGCAACCGAGCCAGCAACTCCTCGGTCAGGAAATCGACCTTCTCGTGCAAGTGGGTGATCTCGAGCTCGGCTTTGAGATTCACCTCGTACTCCGCGTCGGCGCGTAAGCGATCCTTCGCGGCCTGACGGTTCTGGCTCACCAACACGAAGATCGACAGGAAGATCGCTTCGAGCGAGACGACC
The DNA here is from genome assembly GCA_036383875.1 of Thermoanaerobaculia bacterium. Lineage (GTDB taxonomy): Bacteria > Acidobacteriota > Thermoanaerobaculia > Gp7-AA8 > Gp7-AA8 > QHVT01. Next base: position 12,975 of record DASVNL010000040.1, on the reverse strand, counting down.
ATCGTCAGGAAGCTGAACGGATACGGGTCGAAGTGCGGGACCCAGGGCGCGGTGTTCCAGAGAATCCAGCCGGCGAACCAGCCGGCGTTGAGAAACAGGAACGAAATGCTGCCGCTGAACTCCGCGATGACGTCCGCGATCTTTTCGATCGTCGTCGAGCGGATTTGCATCTCCTCGTTGATGTTGCGGGCCACGCGACGTCGCAGCAGTTCGTCCGTCGTGCGGATGCGCTGGCCCATCGTCGTGAGGAGATCGAGCGCGGCGCCGGGATGCGCGTGCAGGAACTGCAGGAGATCGTCGCGATCGAGGAAGAGCAGCGTCGACGGTTCGAGGCAGACGGCGTTCGCCGTGCGCGCGCCGCCGTCGAACAGCGACAGCTCGCCGAACACCTCGCCCGGACCGGTCAGCGCGAGGACGATCTTCGAGCCGGCGTTGTCTTTCACGTACAGCTCGACGCTGCCTGTCCCGACGATGTACAGCGAATCGCCCGGTTCGCCGAGGGAGAAGATTTTCTCGCCGGCGTCAAAGTCGCGGCGATGAAAAACGCGCTCGAGATCGGCGCGCTGCGAGTCGTCGAGAAGCTTGAACAGCGGCACTGTCCCGAGGAGCTCGGCAGTCTTCATCGGCGCGATTCTACGGCAGTGCGTCGTCGAATCTCGCGTGCTATTCTCCGGCCCGTTCTCATGTCAGACGAGAAGAACACGATCGAGGCGCCGGTCCCCGAGATCGACGAGCGCGCGATCGCGAAAAAGTACGGCCTTCGCGAACTGCATTACCCCGATTCCGAACAGATCAGGTCGATGCTCGCGTTCCTCGACGACGCGCTCGAAACCGGCAAATGCGGCCCCGTTCCGAAAACCGCGGTGGTCATCCTGCTCGAGTATCTGCAGGCCACGATCAATCGCCAGCACATCACCAAAGGCCCGCGCATGTCGCAGGAAGAGTTCGACATCCTGCAGACGCCGTACTACCTCGCCGCGCGCATCATCGGCAAAGTCCAACGCGCGCGGCAGGAAAGCATGAAGGGCAAGGTCTACCAGACGACCTACGTCTCGCTGACGCACTTCGTCGAGCTGCTGCGCAACGTGCTCGATCCGGGATGCTACTGGCTGCGTCTGCGCGTGCCCGAGGGCGTGCTGGAAGTGATGCAGGCGATGCGCGAGTTCCTGGCGTTCTATCCGGAACAGCGTCGCAAAAGCCGCGAATCCTGATCTAGAATCGTTGGACTCCCATGGGTCGTTATCTGCAAAAGATCTCGCTCCGGCCCTACAGTGACGCGGAGATCTGGACCGGCTGGGAGCTCGAAGGCCGCGACGGAGAAGTCGACGGACTCGTGCTCGCGGATGGATTCTCGTCCGAGCAACTCGTGCATGACTACGGCGTCACGGAGTTTCAAAAAATCCCCTTCGAATACATCGACGCCGGTGAATTCAGGCCCAAGAGAGTCTGAAGCTGGTCGCGCGATTGCTACACTCCCTCTCATGGTGTTCGCTCTCCGCATCGCACTCGGCATCGTCTTCAGCATCCTCGGCGTGATCGGATCGGTCCTGCCGATCATGCAGGGCTGGGTGTTTTTCCTCCTCGCCGCGCTCGTGCTCTTCCCGCAGAGCCGCTTCGCCATCAAAGCCTGCGACAAGATCGAGCCGCGCATGCCGCGCATGATCCGCTGGCTGCGCGGCATGGGAATCGGAGTCGAACGTCAGGCCCGCGATACGATCTCCGCGGAATGACGACGAAGACTCCGCCGAAGCCTCAATCGAAAATTTACGACCGCGCGTACTTCGATCGCTGGTATCGCGATCAGGAAACGCGCGTCAACGAGCCGGAAGAGATTCGCCGCAAAGTGACGATGGCGGTCTCCACCGCCGAATACTTTCTGCATCGCGAGATCCGCACCGTGCTCGACATCGGATGCGGCGAAGGCGCGTGGCGCTCGCACCTCAAGGCCTTGCGCAATCGCGTCTCCTACCTCGGCTACGACTCCTCCGACTACGTCGTCGAGCGCTTCGGGAAGACGCGCAACATTCGCAAAGCGTCGTTCGGCGATCTGCCCAAACTGCGACTCGGCGATTACGACCTCGTGGTCTGTGCCGACGTCATGCATTACGTGCCGGACGACGAACTGCGTCGCGGCATTCGCGCGATCGCGAAGGCGACGGACGGAATGGCGTACCTCGAAGTGCTGACGAAGGAAGACGAAATCGTCGGCGATCTCAATGCGTTCTTCCGGCGACCTGCAGCGGTCTATCGCAAAATGTTTGCGGCCGAGGGGCTGACATTCGTCGGACCGTACTCGTGGCTGGGGCCGAGTTTCCAGGATGCAGTAGCAGAGCTGGAAACTGGCCGATAAACAGGCATCGCGTAAGCGGCCTGTAAGCATCGCGTGCGCTAGACTCGTTGCGTCCAATAGAGGAGACGCCCGATGCGTAAAGCCGTCCTGGCCGCACTGTTGTTGTCTGCAGTCACCCTCTCCGCCGCGGATCGCGTGGAGCCATTGTTCGTTCCCGAAGCGATCGGCATGACGCAGCGAGCAGCCGCGCCGCGCATTGCGCAGAGCAGCGGACTCGACGCGATCGTCACACTCGCGGCGGCCACTGACGTCGTGCCCGAAGAGATCGACGCGCTACGCACGTGGAACGCGGAAGGACGCACGCCCGCGAAGAACGGATTCACGCGACACATCGGCGGCGCGCTGCAAGTGCGCGTCGGCGGCAGCGGCGAAGTCGCGGCGCTTTCGACCATCGGCAAGCTGACGAAGAGCAACAGCGGCAGCACGATCTGGAGTGGCAGCGTCCGCGTCGAGAATGCGTATCGCTTCCGCGTGCATCTGCGCAACGTCGTCGCGCCCGCAGGCACGACGTTCTGGGTGTACGGCGCCGATGGCGTCGCGACCGCGTTCGGCACGGAGCTCATCGACGCGAATCGCGATCTCTACGTGCCGAGCGTCGGCGGCGACGTCGCGTATCTCGAGATGGAAGTGCCCGCCGGACAGCAGGCTACGTTCGACGTCGCCGACGTCCTCGAGATCTTCGCCGCGAAGCCGGGACTGCAGGCGCTCGACGCGCCGACGTGTCTCGTCGACGGCAAGTGCGTCGGCAGCGGCACGCTCGACGTCATCGAGCAGCTCGGCCGCGCGGTCGCGCATCTGCAGTACGTGAAGGGCGGCGACGGCTACGTTTGCAGCGGCGGCCTGCTCAACGACACCGACACGTCGAACACGGTCCCGTATCTCCTCACCGCGAATCACTGCTTCTCCGCGCAGTCCTCCGCGACTTCGCTCGAAGCGTACTGGGACTACCGCACGACGTCGTGCGGCGCCGCGTTCCCGAATCTCAACAGCGTGACGCGCACCGTCGGCTCGACGCTCCTCGCGACGTCTGCGAACTCCGACTTCACGTTCGTCCGCATGAACAGCATCCCCAGCAACCGCATCCTCCTTGGCTGGGACTCTCGCACGAGCGTCGTCGCCGCGGGCGTCACGCTGCATCGCCTCTCGCATCCGTTCCCCGACGACTACAACGTCCCCGCGCCGCAGTTCTACTCGAGCACGCTCGTGACCACGACGTCGCAGACCTGCTCCGCGCGCCCGCGTCCGAACTACCTTTACTCGACGAAGATCCAAGGCGGCACGTACGGCGGCAGTTCGGGTTCGCCCGTGATCATCGCCGGCGGCTACGTCGTCGGCCAGCTCTTCGGCGCATGCGGTCCGACGCCGACCTCCGGCTGCGACGCCGCGAACTACACGGTCGACGGCGCACTTTCCTCGACGTATCCGTCGATCTCGCAGTACCTCAGCCCGACGCCGTCCGCGAACTGCACGCCGAGCAGCACCACGGCGTGCGTGCTCAACAATCGCTTCCGCGTGCAGGTGAAGTACCGTCCGTCGTTCGACACGCTGCCGCCCGACACCAACGCGTCCGTGAAGTCGGTGAGTGGCTTCGCGAATCCGTCGTTCGAGAGCGTGTTCTTCTACTTCAACAGCGACAGCAACATCGAGATGCTCGTGAAGATCCTCGATCAGGGCAACACGAACTCGCAGGGCCAGGCCACGATCGCCGTGCTGTTCGCGACCGCGACGCCGCTCGGCATCGAAGTCACGATCACCGACACGACGAACGGCGCGACGAAGACCTACAAGAGCAACTTCGGCGCGATGACCGGCGGCACCGACTTCACAGCGTTCATCAAATAGGCACCGAGAGTCACACGATATTCACGCCCGTTCCACGTCAATCCGTCCAAATTGATCGATGGAGTTCAATTCAGAAGCACGGAGAGCTTTATGAAGAGGACGTGGAGCAGCATGGCGGTGGTAGCGGCGATGTTCGTGACCGGTGTGGCGTTCGCCGATGACGGCGTGATCGGGAGCGGCACGCGAAGCGGACAAACGATGGGCAGTGGCGGCCGCGCGGAAGAGGGTGGTGGCGGCACGATTGGCAGCGGCACGCGCACGCAGGACGCGGGTGGTCTGATCGGCAGCGGAACGCGAAGCGGACAGACCGTCGGCAGTGGTGGCGTGACCGCGCCGGCCGACGACGGAGGGATGATCGGAAGCGGAACGCGCAGCCAGATCATCGGCAGCGGCTCACGCACGAGCGACGAAGGCGGCGGCACGATCGGCAGCGGCACGCGCACGCAGGACGATGATGGCGGCTACATGGGCAGCGGCGGCGGTCGCGCCGGTGGTCTGATCGGCAGCGGAACGCGCACCGAGGACGGTGGTCACGTCGGCAGTGGCGTCGGTCGCACCGATGAAGGCGATGACAGTGGCACGCTGGGCAGCGGTGTCGGTCGTCAGATCTACGGCAGCGGGACGCGCGCCGAGGATCAGGTCCTCGGCAGCGGTGGCTACCTTGGCAGCGGCAATGTCGTCTCCGAATTCACCGTCGACGACGGCGCCCGCACTTTCCGTGTGTGGGTGCTGCAGACCGCCGACGGATCGTGGACTGCATTCGCAATCGAGTAGTGCGCTAACATTGCGGGGCGCCGGGCAACCGGCGCCTCGGAAATCGAACGCCCACGTAGCGCTGTTGCGCTCGATAGCAACATGAGCATCTCGCGCATCAAGAGAGCATTCATTCTCGCTCTCGTCTTCGTCTCAGTGATCGCCTCGGGAGTGCTCCCGACGTGCGGCGATGAGCTCTGCTGCGCGAACCAGGACTCCTCGATGCACGCGCAGATGCCGTGCTGCGAAACGACGTCGATCACCCCGAACGACTTCGCGCGCGTGCAGTCCGGCACGTCGTCCGCGGGCATCATCGTGCACGCGCCCGTGCAGGCCGCGCTCGTCACGACGTCCGACGCTTCGATGACCGCACCGCGAACGCGCGTGCAGCATCCCGTCGCGTCGCCGGTGCTCCTCGAGCCAACGCCACCGCTGTTCCTCTTGAACGCGCAATTCCTCATCTGATCCTCGCGTCGCTCTGCGTTTTCGCAGTTGCCTGACGATGAGGGATCGATGAAGAAACTCCTCCTGCTGTTACTCGCCGCGAGCCCCGCGCTCGCACTCGATTTTCAGGATCCGCGTGCGTTGGTTGCGCGCGCGCTCGAAACGAATCCGTCGTTGACGCGCTTGCGTGCCGAGGTGTCGGCGGCGCGGGAGCGCGTCGCGCCGGCGGAGTCGCTGCCGAATCCGATGCTCATGACCGGCATCCAGAACAAGCAGATCGACCTGCGCGACGACGAGATGATGACGATGTACATGGTCGGCGCGTCGCAGACCTTCGTGCGGCCGGAGAAACGCGCTGCGCGTCGCGACGCCGCCGAGCTCGAAGCGCGCGCGATCGAATTGCAGCTCGACTCCGTGCGCGCAGAGATCGAGCGCGACGTGCGGCTCACGTGGTACGAGCTCGCCGCGACCGACTCCGCAATCGCGACGACGCAGACCGTGCGAGAGATGATCGACGCGATCGTGGCGTCGGCGCGCGTGCGGTACGAAGTCGGGAACGCCGCGCAGGCCGACGTCATCCGCGCGCAGTTGCAATTGAGCAATCTCGATCACGACGTGCTGCGTCTCAAGGGACAACGCCGCGCGACCGTTGCGCGTCTCCTTACGCTGCTCGATCTTCCCGTCGACACCGGGGTTCCGTTCACGCCGCTGCCCGAAGAAACGGCGCAGCTCACGATCGGACGGGAGACGATTCCGCCGCCGTCGCATCCCGCGATCGTCGCGTTGCAGACCGAGTCACAGCGCGCGAAGGCGGAGATCGCGCTCGCGAACGCGGACCTTCGTCCCGACGTCGACGTCGAGGCACAGTACGGATTCCGCCGCGCGCAACGCGACATGTTCAGCGTCGTCGCGCGCATCGAGTTGCCGCTGCGCAGCAAGACGCTCGTCGAGCCGCGCGTGCGCGAGGCGATGCTGCGTCACGAAGCGGCCGAGGCAGCGATCGAGGAGATGCGGCGCGCGATCGCGATCGGGATGACCGACGCCGTCGCCGCGCACGACTCTGCGACCGAGCAGATGCGCTTTCATCACGAGGTCCTCGTGCCGCAGGCGCAGCTCGCGTTCGAGTCGACGCTCGCGGCGTACCAAACCGGCAAGGCGCAGTTCGACGCGATCCTCGACACCGAGGCCGCCTACCTCGAGCTGCGATTGCAGTACGTCGAGTTCCTCGCCGATCACGTCCGCGCGATCGTGAACTACGAAGCGTTGCGCGATGGCGCACGCGGGAGTCTGTGATGCGAAAAGAAGTCCTCGTCGCGACGCTCGTCGCCGTCAGCACGCTCCTTCCGGCCGCGTGCAAACGCGACGCGAAAACAACGACCACCACGACCGAGACGAAGGTCGAGAAGGCCGCGGACGTCTACACGTGCCCGATGCATCCGAGCATCGTCTCGGACAAACCGGGAAGTTGCCCGATCTGCGGCATGGCCCTCGTGAAACGCGCCGGCAACGCCGCGACGTCGACGACCGAGCATAGCCTGCACGCGGTCTCGCTCTCGCCCGAGCAGCGCGTCACCGCAAACGTCAGCACCGTGCATGTCGCGCTCGACACGCACACCGGCGAGCTCGTGACCACGGGACGCGTGACGTTCGACGAACGCCGCCTCGCGCAGATCACCGCGTACACGGCGGGCCGCATCGAAAAGCTCTACGCGAACTTCACGGGCGACACCGTGCGTCGCGGCGAAACCGTCGCGACGATCTACTCGCCCGACGTCTTCTCGACGCAGCAGGAGTATCTGCTCGCGATTCAGAACCGGCAGCGCATGCGCCGCGCGGGATTCGACAGCGCGCGCAGTGCGTCCGAGGATCTCGTCGAGTCGACGAAACGCCGTCTGATGTTGTTCGGCATGACAGCCGCGCAAATCGCGCAACTCGAGCGCACGTCGAAGCCGATCTTCGCGACGAACGTCGTCGCGCCGGTGTCCGGCATCGTGACGAAGAAGCTCGCCGTCGAGCAGCAGTACGTCGAACAGGGACAGCCGCTGCTCGAAGTCGCCGACCTCGCACAAGTGTGGGTCGAAGCGGACGTGTACGAACAGCAACTGCCCGACGTGAAACTCGGACAAGCCGTCGAGCTGACATCCGCGGCCGTTCCCGGAAAAACCTTCACCGGCAAAGTCGGATTCATCCAACCCGTGCTCACCGGCGCGACGCGCACCGCCCGCGTGCGCGTCGAGATGCCGAATCCCGGGCTCACGCTCAAGCCCGACATGTACGTGAACGTGCGCATCATCGGCGAGCCCGCGGCGCCGCACATCATGGTCCCGGCAAGCGCCGTCGTCGATCGCGGCCAGGCGAAGTTCGTCTGGGTCGAGACGACGCCCGGCACGTACGAGCCGCGCGAAGTGCAGACCGGCCAGCGTCACGGCGAGGCAATCGTCGTGGTGTCGGGACTGCACGCCGGCGACAACGTCGTCGTCCAGGGCGGATTCCTGCTCGATAGCGAAGCGCAGCTTCGCAACTCGAGCGACGCGGAGCACCAGCACTGATGATCCGCAAAATCATCGAGCTCTCCGCTCGCAATCGCTTCATCGTTCTGCTGATCTACGCGATCGTCATCGGCGTCGGCGTGTGGGCGACTCTCCGCACGCCGCTCGACGCGATCCCCGACGTCTCGGACAACCAAGTGATCGTGTACGTCGACTGGCCCGGCCGCTCGCCGCAGCTCGTCGAAGATCAGGTGACGTATCCGCTCGCGACGAACCTGCAAGGCCTGCCGAATCTGAAGACGGTGCGCGCACAGTCGATGTTCGGCTTCTCGCTCGTCTACGTGATCTTCGACGACGACGTCGACATCTACTGGGCGCGCACGCGCGTGCTCGAACGCCTGAACACGGTCGCCGCGATGCTGCCCGCCGGCGTGACGCCGCGCCTCGGTCCCGAGGGCACCGGCGTCGGCCACGTGTTCTGGTACACGCTGCACTCGAAGTCCCACGACCTCGGCGAGCTTCGCTCGATTCAGGACTGGTACCTCAAGCTCGGATTGCAATCCGTCGACGGCGTTGCGGAAGTCGCGAGCGTTGGCGGCTTCGTGAAGCAGTACCAGGTCAATCTCGATCCGATCAAGATGGCCGCGCGCGGTGTGTCGCTCGACAGCGTCGTCGAAGCAGTGCGACGCTCGAACAACGACGTCGGTGGGCGGCTCATCCAGGTCGGCCAGAGCGAGTACATCGTGCGCGGCATCGGCTACATCCGCCGCGTCTCCGATCTCGAAAGCATCGTCGTCGACGCACCCGGCGGCACGCCGATTTACCTATCGAGTCTCGGCAGCGTGCAGCTCTCCTCCGACTTGCGCCGCGGCCTGCTCGACGAAAACGGCAAAGGCGAAGTCGTCGGCGGAATCATCGTCGCGCGCTACGGCGAGAACGCGAAGGCGGTCATCGATCGCGTGAAACTGCGCATCGAAGATCTGAAAAAAGGACTGCCGCCCGGCGTCGAGATTCGCGCGTCGTACGATCGCTCCGAGCTCATCGAGCGCGCCGTCGCAACGCTGAAGGAAGCGCTCACCGAAGAAGCGATCATCGTGTCGCTCGTCGTGATCATCTTCCTGCTGCACGGCGGATCGGTGATCACGGTGCTGGTCGGACTGCCGCTCTCCGCGCTGATCAGCTTCATCCTCATGCGCCAGTTCGGCATCACGTCGAACATCATGTCCCTCGGCGGTGTCGCACTCGCGATCGGCGAGATCGTCGACGCATCGATCGTGATGGTCGAGAACGCGTACCGGCGCCTCTCGGAGGCTGACCTTCATGTCATCCCGCGCGACGCGCGGAATCCCCTGCAAGATGGGGATCCCGTGATGTCTGAGCATCACGGGATGACACGGCAACAAATCATCATCGAAAGCGCGCAGCAGGTCGGCCCTGCGATCTTCGGCTCGCTGCTCGTGATGATCGCGTCGTTCATGCCGGTGTTCCTGCTGACCGGACGCGAAGGGAAGATGTTCGCGCCGCTCGCGTACACGAAAACGTTCGCGATGATCGGCGCGTCGATCCTCGCGATCACGCTCGTGCCCGCGCTGATGACGTTCTTCATGCGCGGCAAGATGCGGCTCGAAAGCGCGAATCCGGTGAGCCGCTTCTTCACGCGGATCTACTCGCCGTTCCTGCGCTGGTCGCTGCGCTACGGCAAGACGATGCTCGCGCTGAACGTGATCGCGTTGCTGATCGCGATCCCGATGATGCTCAGCCTCGGGCGCGAGTTCATGCCGCCGCTCGACGAAGGGACGCTGCTGTACATGCCGGTGACGCTGCCCGCGATCAACATCACCGAGGCGCGGCGAATCATTCAGGTGCAGGACGCGATCATTGCGAAGCATCCGGCGGTGCGCTACGTCCTCGGCAAAGTCGGACGCGCCGACACCGCCACCGATCCCGCACCCGTTTCGATGTTCGAGACCATCGTCGAGCTCAAGCCGCGCGACGAATGGCCCGCGGGCATGACGAAAGACAAGATCATCGAAGAGCTCGACGCACAGTTGAAGATCGCCGGCGTCACGAACGGATGGACGCAGCCGATCATCAACCGCATCGACATGCTGAACACCGGCGTCCGCACGCAGCTCGGCATCAAGATCTTCGGCCCCGACCTCGGCCAGCTCGAAACCCTCGGCCTGCAGACTGAATCGATTCTGCGCAAGATCCCGGGCGCGGCCGATCTCTACACCGAGCGCAGCAGCGGCGGCCAGTACATCAACATCGAAGCTGATCGCGATGCCATTGCGCGGTACGGCATCCCGGTCGGCGTCGTGCTCGACGCAATCGAGACCGCGATCGGCGGGACGAACGTGACGACGACCGTCGAAGGCCGCGCGCGCTATCCCGTGCAAGTCCGCTATCTGCCCGACTATCGCGACGACGTCGAGTCGCTGCAGAACATGCTCATCACGATTCCGCAGCTCAACGCGCTGCAGTTGCCGCTCGGCCAGCTCGCGAAGATCACGGCGTCATCCGGTCCGGCGATGATCAACTCGGAGAACGGCCAGCTTCGCGCGCTCGTGCAGCTCAACGTGCGCGGTCGCGACATGGGCTCGTTCGTCGACGAGGCGAAGGACGCGCTCGACGCGCAGCTCAAACTCCCGCCCGGCTACTCGGTTCAGTTCTCCGGCCAGTACGAAAATCAGATTCACGCGCGCAAGCGGCTGCAAGTCCTCGTGCCGCTCGTGCTCGTCATCATCTTCGTGATCCTCTACTTCACCTTTCACTCAGCGAAGGAAGCGTCGCTGGTAATGCTCTCGGTGCCGTTCGCGCTGATCGGCGGCGTGTATCTGATGTGGATCTATCAGTTCAACTGGTCGGTCGCCGTGTGGGTGGGCTTCATCGCGCTGTACGGCGTCGCGGTGCAGACCGGCGTCGTGATGGTGCTGTATCTCCACGAGGCGCTCGATCGTCACATGGAGCATGGCGAGATCACGGAGCAGACGATCTTCGACGCGACCGTCGAAGGCGCGCTGTTGCGCGTCCGCCCGAAAATCATGACCGTCGCGACGACCGTGATCGGCCTCCTGCCGCTACTCTGGGCGACCGGCACGGGCTCGGACGTGATGAAGCCGATCGCAGTTCCGTTGATCGGTGGGATGGTCACGTCGACGATTCATGTTCTGCTCGTGACGCCGATCATTTTCCTGATCATGAAACGGCGCGACCTTCGTCAGGGTCGCCTGAAACCATCCGGCCTGCGGGCCGAAGCCTAAGGAGCATGCAATGAAGAAACTGGCCCTGATTCTCGCGCTCGCCGCGCTTCCCGTTCTCGCGAACACGAACCTCTTCACGAAGTACGAGTCGGTGCGGCAGGGACTGCTGAAGGGCTCGCTCGCGGACGCGCAAAAGAACGCGACCGCGCTGGCCGCCGACGCGAAGGCCGCGAAGCAGACCGCGGTTGCGGAGAAGGCCGAGGCCGTGGCGAAGGCGGCGGATCTGAAGGCGGCGCGGGAGACGTTCGGCGCGCTGTCCGACGAGATGCTGAAGATTCGCGAAGCCGCGAAAGGCGCGCGTCCCTCGGTCTATTACTGCCCGATGGTCAAGAAGTCGTGGCTTCAGCCGAAGGGCGAGGTCGGCAATCCGTACGACTCCGCGATGGAGAAGTGCGGGATGCTCAAGAGCGAGTAACGCGCGCGATCAGATCAGCGGCGCGGCGACTTCACGCACTTCGTCGCCGCGTCGCGGTCGCCGGACCAGTTCCGTGGCGCAGTTCGGACATCGAGACTGGAACCAGCGCGTGCAATTCGCGCAGAACGTGCATTCGTAGCTGCAGATGAAGGCGATTTCATCCTCGGAGAGAATGACCTCGCACCGTTCGCACTCCCGTTTCATGTCGAGCATGAGTCTGCCCTCACATACGTACGATTGCCCTCGCGGTTCGTCGCGTCACAATTCAGTTGCCGTCTATTCACAATGGACCCGCTGACTCGACGCGAAGCGCTGCTTCTTCTCGCCGCCGCGCCCCTCGGCTGCGGCGCGCGCACGACTCACGCATCGCAGAATGGCGTGATGCACACTCGCGCGATCCCCTCGTCCGGCGAAACCCTCCCGATCATCGGCCTCGGCACATGGCAGACGTTCGACGTCGCGCAGTCGAAGCCACTCGATTCGCTGCTCACGACGTTCGTCGAGCTCGGAGGGCGCGTCGTCGATTCGTCACCGATGTACGGCCGCGCCGAAACGGTGCTCGGCGACGCCGCCGTCGCGAGCCGCACGCGCGACAAACTCTTCGTCGCGACGAAGGTCTGGACCTCGGGCCGCGCGGCCGGCATCGCGCAGATGGAGTCGTCGGAGAAGAAGCTGCGCGGTCGCGTAGACCTGATGCAGGTCCACAACCTCGTCGACGCGGACGCGCATCTCGAAACGCTCCGCGCGTGGAAGGCCGCAGGTCGCATCCGCTACATCGGCATCACGCACTACACCGCGAGCGCCTACGACGAAGTCGCGAAGTTCCTCGGCCGCGACGGCATCGACTTCGTGCAGATCAACTACTCGCTCGCCGAGCGAGAGGCGGAGCGCCGCATCTTGCCTCTCGCGAAGGAGCGCAACATCGCGGTCCTCATCAACCGCCCGCTCGGCGGCGGCTCGCTGTTCCGCGCGACGCGCAACCAACCCCTCCCCGACTTCGCGAAAGAAATCGGCTGCGCAAGCTGGTCCGAGCTCTTCCTCAAATTCGTCGTCTCCCACCCCGCCGTCACCTGCGCCATCCCCGCAACCTCGAACCCCGACCACCTCCGCGAAAACATGCGCGCCGGCACCGGCGCAATGCCGGACGAGCCGATACGGAAGAGAATCGCCGGCGCCGTTCGTTAGAATGCGCACTATGACGAAGAAACTCGCGGTGGTCTTTTCGCTGCTCGTGGCGATGGTGGCGTTCGCTGGGGAAACCGGCGTCCGGCCGAACGGGAAGTTGAAGAAGGTCGACTCGAAGACGGTCTGCATGGTCAACGAGATGGCCATGGGCAAGGATCAGATTCCGGTCGAGGTCGACGGCAAGACGTATTACGGCTGCTGCGCGATGTGCAAGGAATCGCTCGTGAAGAACGC
>DASVNL010000039.1:0-7115 GCA_036383875.1 Thermoanaerobaculia bacterium | reverse complement strand
GCGAGACATCTTCGGCTTGCCTGTTCACGCGACTGCGTGAGGGACCGCCGGCGTCTCGCCGGCTGTTTCCGGCGGCGGTCTCCTAGCGCACCGCGCGCGACCGCGACGGGCGCGTGAACGTGGTGACGAGCTTTGCTCGTCCGCCTGTCGCGAGTGCGAAGTTGTGCTCGATCAGCGCGCGCCATTCGTTCACCTTCGCGATCTCCTCCGCCGTCGGTTCCGCGTCCCCCGTGACGAGGACGAACAGCAGGCGGAACGTGCGCTGGCTGATCTCATGCGATGGTGAACGCGGGCCCATCGCGTCGACGATCTGCGTCACCGCGACCTCTTTGCGATTCGGGTTGTTGACGACCGTGCGGTCCTGCGGCCAGTACTCCGTCGGGAGCGTCGTGCCCGCGAGGTAGAACCAAGGCGGAACTTCGCTCGGCGCGGCGAGGCCCATCAGGTAGAGATCCGTCCAGCTGTAGCCGAAGTTTGCGCGAGACGAGATGTACGAGCCGTCCGGCCGAAGCTCGAAGTTCGAGCCGCCCATCACGGACGACTCGTGCTCGCCGCCGTACACCGAAAACGCGGCCGGCGTGTGCACGTAGGCCGCGGGATGGGACGACGTCGGATTGAGTGAGCGCGTTGCGGTGCCGTTCTCGGCGATCGACACGAAGTACAGCCACCGATGTCCGAATTCGTGCAGCAGCACCAGCGATGCCGTGGGGCGAGCGGCGTTGTAGTTGTACTGGAGTTGATTCATGTGCAGCAGCGCGGGGAAGCGCGGATCGCGTTGGCGGAACGGCGGCATGCCCGGCGCAATCCCGTCGACCGCGGGATTGCCGCGCGTCGAGTACGCACCGGCGTAGAAGACGATGTCCGTCATCATGGTTTGATAGATCGCCACCCCGTCGACGTCGTACTCGCTCAGCTTCTGCTCGTAGTTCAGGCGATCCCACACCGCGTACACATCGAGCGGTGCGAGCTCGAACGTCTCGGCGATCGGCAGCGCGAGCTCGGTTCCGTTTGTGACGGCCGACAGATCGATCGACGTGCGCCTGGGCGCAGGACCGAGTTTCACTTGGAGCGTCGAAGTCGCATCGGACGCCGCCGTCTGCGGACGCAGATACGAAAGCGCCCGCACCGACACGATCGACGACGAGCCCGCATCGCGCTGCAGTCCGAAGAGCTCGATGGTGTTGTTCTCGAGCTTCGCGGTGATGCCGCTCTTCACGCCTTTCGGCGCGCCGAGGCCGGTGACGATGACGCCTTGCTTGTCGATGTCGACGTAGCCGACGTCGTCTTCAGCGACGATGAGATACCGAAACGATTCACCCGCGCCGAGCTTCGCCACGTCGGGAGTCGCGCCGAGAGTCACGCGAACCGAGAAGACGTCGGCTTCGTTGATGCGATACGCGGCCACGCCGGTGACGTCGAGCATCGGGCGCAGCTCGGCAGGAATGGTGGGCGTCGTGACATCCAACGGATCGCTCGCGGATGCGATCGCATTGCGGCCCAGGACTCCCGAAGAAATCACCGGTGCGCCCCACAACAGCGGCGACGCGTGCGGATACGCGAACACGATCGTGCCATCGATGCGCAGCTCCGCTTCGACGACGTAGTAGACGCGCGTGTACGTCGGGGGCGGAAAGATCGCCTCGATCGGCGTCTCGCTCCACCACTGGAAGCGCACCGACTCCGCCTTCACCTCGACGCGAAGCTCCGGCTCGACGAGAACTCGCGGCTTGCTCGTGGTCAGCATGAGCGGTGAGACGGTCGCCTCGGCCATGGCCGCCGTTTCGGCGGCGCCAAACTGCACCGCGTTGCTTTCGGACACGGGAACATCGAAGCGAACCTCGTTGAACTTCGTGACGTACACGCGCGTCACGGTGCGGCCGAAGATCGGAAATGCGAACGGAAGATCGTACGAAATGAACCACGCCGGATCGGATTGCGTTTGCGAGAAATCGTGCACCTCGGGTCCGGCGAACGGCGGCGGCGCTGACTCGCGGCGCATCGCATAGCCTTGCCCTCGCGGTTCGAACACCAGCGACTGCCCTTTGAGATCGAACGGGTGGTAGCCCGGCAACGTCAACTCATCCGCGGGCAGATAAAACGCGCCATCGCGCAACGTCGACGTCGCGCCCGCGAACGCCGACACGCCCGACGATTCTCGCGGCCGCACGTGGAGCGATTCGAGGTACTGATCGTGTTGCGGGCTGGACCCGCACATCGGCTCCTCAGCGGTCAGCGACAGCGAGGACAACAGCACGGCGGCGAGGAAAAGGGGTCGCATGGGGCTCCTGGTTCCGGCAGATTCGCTTACTCTACCCGACAGTGACGGAGCATCCGCCTGTAGACGGGGGTCAGTACGGTGACTACGAGGTCGAATCGTTCCTCGGCAAGGGATCGATCGGCAAGGTCTACCTCGCGCGTCATCGCCGCATCGGCCGCCGCGTCGCGCTGAAGACCGTGCACCTCGAGCATCGCTTCGAGGACGATACCGACGAGTCGGAGTTCTACAAACGCCTGCAGCGCGAGGCCGAGCTCTGCGGCTCGATGCAACATCCCAACATCGTCACGCTGTACGACGTCGGCTACGACGGCGACGTCGTGCGCTACTTCGCGACCGAGTACATCGACGGCGAGTCACTCCTCGCGCGACTGCGGCGCACGCGCCCGTTGCCGATGGTCGAGGCGATGTCGATCGCGTGCGACGTGTTGCGCGGACTCGCGTACGCGCACGCAAAGGGCATCATTCATCGCGACATCAAACCGGCCAACATCCTTCTGACCGCGGAAGGTCAGGCCAAGATCGCGGACTTCGGCGTCGCGCGTCCATTGCACTCCAGCCTCACCTCGACGCGCACGCTCGTCGGGACGCCGAACTACATGTCGCCCGAACAAGTGCGCACGACCCCCGTGTCACCGCGCAGCGATCTCTTCTCCGCCGGTGTCGTGATGTACGAGATGCTCACAGGCATCAAGCCGTTCGCGTCGCCGGAGCTCAGCGGGATCCTCTACAACGTCGTGAACCTCGTGCCCGCCTCGGTGCACGAAGTGAATCCGATCGTGCCGGAGCAGGTGTCGCGCGTGGTGCAGAAGCTGCTCGCGAAGACGCCCGAAGAACGCTACAACGCGGCCGCGGACGCACTCGCCGATCTCGAATCCGGCAACGCGCCAAGCGATGTGAATCTGACGATGGCGTCGAACGCGGAGACGGTAATGATCCCGCACGCGTACGACGCGCTCACGCCGATGCCGACGCTCGTCGACGAGATGAGCCTCGGCGAAAGCACGGACGAGAAATCGCACCGCGGCATTCGTCGCGACGTGCCCGGCCTCGTGTTCTGGATCATCGTCGTGACGCTCGTCGCCGGACTCACGACATCGGTGATCGCGCTGCGCAAAGGCATCTCGAAGCAGAAGCCCGTCGGCGTGATCACGCAGGAGCAGATCCGTCTCGATCAGGCGAAGAAGGCCGAGCTCGAACGCGCGCGGACGCTCACGCGCGACGGCAAATTCGAAGACGCGATCGCGCTGTACGACGACTACCTGAAACGCCATCCGCAAAGCACCGTCGCGCGCACCGAGCGCGATGCGACGCAGCGGTTGCTCGACGAGCAGACACCGAAGACGGAAGTCGAAGTCGACACGACGGCGTCGTCTCGCAAGAAGAAGAGCGACAAATCGTCGGACGACGACAAGAAGTCCGACGAAGAAAAGAAGGAAGATGAGAAGAAGCCCGGACGATGGGAGCGCTTCAAGCGCTGGTTCCGCGGTTCCTAGAAAACCTCTTCTTCTTTCGTCATCGCGCGCCAGATCGCGATGAACGCCGGCACGATCGAGAAGAACAACAGCGCCTTCGCCACACCTTCGATGCTCATCTCGATGCCGAGCCAGATACGCAGGTCGAGCGCGACGACTTCGAGATCGTTCATCAGCGCGCCGCCTTTTCCTTCGCGATACCACGCGAGAAAGTCGGGATCGTTGATGAGCTTCCACGCGAAGTGCATCGAGTGGATCTGCACGAAGAAGGCGACGAATGCGCCGAGGGGACGTTCGAGGTCGGGATTGCGCCAGCCTTCGCCGGTGATCGATTTGTAGAGCATCACGCCGGCGAGAATGAATTCGAACAGATGTCCCGCCGCCGCGATCGCGAGCTCGCGACGCCACTCGCGCGTGACGAACAAGAGCCACAGCAGCGCGACCACGATCACGAACGTGAGCCACTTGCGATTCTCGCGATTGAGATACGCGACGTAGCCGATCAGCGCGGCCACGACCAATGCGAGCGGCAGCTTGAACGTGCCCTGGTGCGTGAACCCGCCGCCGTACACGAGATCGAATGCGGGCAGCGACGGATGTCCGAGCGCCCAGCCCATCACCGCATGTCCGAACTCGTGAAAGAGTGTGACCAGCGCGGAGAGCACGAAGCGCGTGAACGGAATCAGGTAGACGACCAACGCGGCGACGAACGCAAGCGCAAGCATGCGCAGTTCGGCGCGACCAATTCGTTGCTGCATGCGCTGATTATCCGCGACAGACCGCGCGAATGTGATCGCAGCGGAAGCCCTCGTTCGCTTCGTAGAAACCGTCTTTCCCGTCGAGGCGCTGCAGTTGATGTCCGCCGCCGTGATGCAGGGCGATGAGATTCCAGTCCGCATCGAACACAGGGCTGCCCGAGCTCCCGCCTTCCGTCGGCGCGCGATAGTGCACGCGTGCGTCGTCATGGCCGACCATCAAGTTGTCTTGCAGCGAAAACGAAAGCCCGCCGCCGTGCGGATGTCCGATGACGTACACGCGCGGACTGTCGCTCGTCTCCGGAAGGTCGAGGTCCTCGGATTCGAACGGAATCGGCTCGAGACCCTCGAGCCCTTTCACTTCGAGGAACGTCGCGTCGACCGCTGCGTTCCCGCCGGCGTAGTCCACGCACTGCATGCTGCCGCGTTCCGGCACGCCTTCGAACATGACCCACGCCTGATTCGGACGCAGCGTGTCGCGGCTGCTTTTGCTCACCACGTGATCGTTCGTGAGGATGAGCAGTTCCTGCGGAAGTCCAAAGTCGGCGCCGCGCACGACGAAGCCCGTGCCCCACACGCGGCCGCTTTCCGTCCGGATCGAACAGACAGACTCGCTGCGCTTCAGCCCGAGCTTGTACCAGGCCAGCGGCAACGTCGCATCGCTGCCGAACACCTTCTCGAGTCGAAGGACATTCGCGAGGTCGCGCGTCGCAGCGCCCGCGGAGAGATCGATGCGCCCGCCCTGCTTCGCGAGCAGCGCCGCGCGCAACAACGGCAACAGTTCCGATCCCGGCGACCGGTCATCGGTGAGTTGCCAGACTTCGACGAGCTGGCGCAGCGAGCTGCCGAACTCGAACGCATCCGCATCCGCTTCTTCCGATGCCGCGTAGTTGCCGTACCACTCGCGCGCAAGCGCGTAGTCGCCCATCGCCAGTGCAGCCTCGCCCGCGATCGCGCGCGACCACACGCTGTTCTCTTTCGCCGCCTCTTCGAAAATCTTCTGTGTGGGCAAGTGCGGCACGTTGAGATTGATCTTGTCGCGACGCGCACGCATCTCGACCGCAATCGCGTTGATGCCCTGCCAGCGCAACTCGGAGTTGCCGGCGTAGACGTCGTAGTACGCGTTGAACGCGCGGAGGATGTTGTCGCGACGCAGCGCGGGATCGCCGCCACCGTTCACGTAGAGCTGCTTGTACGCGCGTCCGATGAGACCACTCACTTCATTGTGTGCGTGCGACCGCGGCGTGGTGTCCGGCAGCAGCGCGCGTAAGTACGGAATGGCCGCGTCGACGTGACCGCTGTCGATGAGCGCCTGCGCGTAAACGCGGCGTACGGCCTCGGATGTGAGTCCGCTTTCGAGCGCGGCGTCGCCGAGACTCAGGACGATGTCGAACCAGCGCTTGCGAATCACCGTCTTCAGCGCCGGCACCGCCAACGCCTCGGATGCCTTGCCCTCGCGGATGTCCTCGCCGAGGTTCGTCGCGAGCGTCGCGGCTTCGGCGCGATCGAAACTCTCGCATGCGTCCTTGAGCGCCTTGAGACGTGGGTCCGGGTTCATAGCGATTCACTCAGTGTACTCGCGTAAACTCCTCCGCCATGTGGCTTCTGTATGGCGCGAATGGATACACCGGTGAGCTGATTGCACGCGAGGCGGTGCGCCGCAACATGCGCCCGATTCTCGCGGGTCGCGACGCCGCGAAGATCGAGCCGCTCGCACGCGAGCTCCACCTCGAATGGCGCGCGTTCGACCTCGCCAATCCCGATCTTTCCGGAGTGAAGCTCGTCCTCCATTGCGCAGGTCCGTTCATCCACACGAGCGCACCAATGGTGAACGCGTGCCTCGCGGCCGGCGTGCACTACCTCGACATCACCGGCGAGATCGCCGTCTTCGAATCCGTCTTCCGCCGCCACGACGAAGCCGTCACGCGCGGCATCGCGCTGATCCCCGGCGTCGGGTTCGACGTCGTGCCGACCGACTGCCTCGCGTCGATGCTGCACAAACGCATGCCCGACGCGACGGAGCTGTGGCTCGCGTTCTCATCGAAGAGCGGTGTGAGTCGCGGGACGTTGAAGACGATGCTCGAAGGAATGCCGCACGGCAGCGCGGTGCGCGAGAACGGGAAGATCCGCCGCGTGCCGCAGATGTTCGACGTGCGCGAGATCCCGTTCCCCTCCGGACCGCGCATCGCGATGACGATTCCGTGGGGCGACATCAGCACGGCATATCGCAGCACGAAGATCCCGAACACCCGCGTGTACTCGTCGCAGTCGCGGAAGGCGCTCGCGCAGTTGAAGCGCATCAAGCCGTTCCTCCCGCTGCTGAAATTCAAGCCGATTCAGAAGATCGCGCAGCGTTGGGCGTCGGGCACCGCAGGGCCGTCCGCGGAAACGCGTGCGACGGCGCGCGTCGAGTTGTGGGGACGCGTGCGCAACGCGAAGAACGACGAGGTCACGCTGACGATGTCGGTGGCCGAGGGATATCAGTTCACGGTCTTGTCGTCGCTGGCGGCGGTCGAGCGCGTGCTCGAATCGCAACTCACCGGCGCGCTCACGCCCTCGCTCGCGTTCGGCTCGGAGTTCGTCCTCTTCATCGAGGGCACGCAGGCTTAG
>DASVNL010000038.1:0-1723 GCA_036383875.1 Thermoanaerobaculia bacterium | reverse complement strand
GGCGTGGGGCGTGGGCGAGGCGATGACGCGCGTGGACGGCCCTGTGCGATCTGCATCGCCGGAGCGCGTCGATTACGACTACGGCGCGATCACCGAGTGGTGGACCAACAGCATTGCCGGACCGGAGCACGGCTTCGACGTCCGCGTGCGTCCGAGTGCGGATCGATCGCAGCCGTTGGTTCTGCGCGTCGCCGTCGGAAACGGCTGGAGCGTACGCGCTGACGATAGAGGCTTACGATTCGATGGCGACCACGGCGAGCGACTCGCGTACGGCAAGCTCGCTACGCGCGATGCGCGTGGGCGGTTGCTCGCGGGACGTCTTCGGCCGTCCGGTGGAGGATTCACGATCGAGATCGACGATCGCGAGGCCGTATATCCACTGACCGTCGACCCGCTTCTGACCAACCTCCAGGCGAAGCTCGAAGGCATCTCGATCGGCGGCGAAGAGTGGGCGCAGTTTGGCGCATCCGTGTCGATCAGCGGGAACACTGCGGTCATCGGCGCCCCGTGGGATGACACCGCTGCCGGCATCCAGGCAGGAAACGCGTACGTCTTCGTGCGTGACGGCGAGACCTGGACCCAGCAGGCGCAGCTCGCGTCATCCGGCATCTACCGTGAGATCTACTTCGGAACGTCGGTTGCCATCAGCGGAGACACGATCGTCGTCGGCGCTCCGATTGATGTCTCCGCGGTCGAGCCGACGGGCGAAGTCCGCGGCGGCACCGCGTACGTCTTCGTACGCAATGGCACCACGTGGACGCAGCAGGCGAGGCTCTCTTCATCCGCGGGCGTCAAGACTTCGTTGTTCGGATCGTCCGTGGCCATCGACGCGGATACGATCCTCGTCGGCTCGTATGGCGACACGACCCTCGCCGCCAGCGGTGGCGGCAGCGTCTTCGTGTTCCTCCGCAGCGGCACGAATTGGGCGCAGCAGGCGCGCATCACCGATACCGTCGCGCCGAACAACGGCGACGGATTCGGCTATTCGGTCGCACTCGATGGCGACACCGCGGTCATCGGCGCGTGGCATGACGATCCGAACGGCGGCAACGCGGGCAGCGCATTCGTCTATGTGCGCAGCGGGACGACGTGGAACGTGCAAGCGCAGCTCATCGCGCCGGCGACGACGGAGCAGAGCATGATGGGCAGTGCGGTCGCAGTCGACGGCGACACCGCCGTCGTCGGTGCGCCGGGCGATTCGACCGCGGCTTCGAACACCGGGAGCGCTCACGTCTTCGTGCGCAGCGGCACGACGTGGGCGCATCAGGCCGAGCTCGTCGCAGCGGACGCCTCGGTGAACGACCAGTTCGGAAACGCCGTCGCGC
This sequence comes from Thermoanaerobaculia bacterium, assembly GCA_036383875.1. Taxonomy (GTDB): domain Bacteria; phylum Acidobacteriota; class Thermoanaerobaculia; order Gp7-AA8; family Gp7-AA8; genus QHVT01. The sequence goes on along the minus strand of DASVNL010000038.1, from coordinate 398 downwards.
TCGAAGGCGACGTTGCGGTGATCGGTGCAGCCGCGGATGACACGGCGGCGGGGCTCGGCGCGGGCAGCGTCTACCTTTTCGTCCGGAGCGGGACGACCTGGGCGCAACAGGCGCAGCTCTTTCATCCCGACGGTGAGCCTCAGGACGGTTTCGGGATCTCTGTCGACATCGACGCCGGCACGGTCCTCATCGGTTGCAACGGCGACAGAACGGCGGGCGGTGAGGACGCGGGAAGTGCGTTCGTGTTCGTGAATGAGGGCGGCTCGTGGATCGAGCAGGCGTACTTGCAGCCAACAGGACGCGCCTCGTCGGATCATTTCGGACGTTCGGTTGCGATCGATGGCGACACCGCGATCGTCGGAACCTTCGGCGATGACACCAGTGCCGGGACCAATGCC
>DASVNL010000037.1:0-1838 GCA_036383875.1 Thermoanaerobaculia bacterium | reverse complement strand
GCCTGACCTTCGCGCTGCGCGATCAGTTCGTTGTCGCGCAGCTCGCGCGGCGTGCACTCCGCGAGCGTCAGCGCGGCGAGCTCGCGTTCGCCATCGAAATACTCGCGCGGACGCTCGGGACTGCCCGCGCAAAAATCGGCGAGGATCACGACCGGAAACTCGAGGCCCTTCGCCTTGTGCACGGTCATCATCCGCACGCCCGTCGATCCTTCCTCGAGCGTCGGCGCTTCCTTCGCCTGACTGCGCTCCGCGTCGCGCTCGAGCTGCTGGACGAATCCGCGGAACGAGACGCCGCCGCTGAGGTCGTACGCGCGTGCGTATTCTTCGACGAGCAACACGTTCGCGAGCACTTGCTCGCCTGACGGACGGAACACGAAATTCGCGAACGAGCGCGTGTGCTCGATGAGTCGCGTGAGCGTGTCCGCGACCGGACGCGCGTTGCGGCCGCGATGCAGCGAGCGCAGAAACGACATCGCCTCGCGAATCTCCGCGAAGCGCGGCTCGACCGTCTCGGGGATGCGCGTGTAGTCGAGGCGATGGCTGCGCTGATATGCGAAGAGGTCTGTGTCCGCGAAAGCGAACAGTGAGCCGCGCAGCGTCGCGTACAGCGAGAGGTCGTCGTCCGGATACTCGATCGCCGCGAGCGCGGCACGCAGCGTCTCGACTTCTTCGCGGCCGTGCAGCGAACGTCCGCCGACGACGACGTGCGGGATGTCGCGCGCTTCGAGCGCCGAGACGTACGGGCGCGTCAGATCGCCGGCGTAACTCTCCGTGTATTTGCGGAAGAGCAAACAGATGTGATGCGACTCGATCTTGACGCGCTTGCCGTTCTCCTCGACCGTCCAGCCGCTCTTGTCGATGAGCCACTGGATGAATGCGACCGTCGCGTCGGGCAGCGAGTTGCGGATCGCGGACTTCGCAATGTCGTCGTTGCCGCCGTACGGTTTCGGCGCCGCGATGACGACGACCGGCGGCTGGTCTTTCACTTCCGCGCGCGACGGCATCAGCGGCACGTAATCCGGCTGATGAACCGCGGCTCCGGTCATCACCGGTGCGAACGCGCCGTTGACGAATCGCTGCACCGAGGGAACGGAGCGGAAGCTCGTTTTCAGATGGAGTGACGGTACGCCGCGCTGTTCGAGCTGATGCTTGATCGCGTCGTACACGCGGATGTCCGCGCGGCGGAAACGATAGATCGACTGCTTCGGATCGCCGACCACGAACAGCTTGCCCGGCGCAGGTCGCACGTCTTTCCAGTTCGAGACTTTTCGATCGTCCGCGGTGAGGAGCAACAGCAACTCCGCCTGCAGCGAGCTCGTGTCCTGAAACTCGTCGACGAAGATGTGCGTGAAGCGCTCCTGCAACTCGGCGCGCACGCGCGGGTTGTCGCGAATCATGTCGCGCGCGCGAATCAGCAAGTCGTCGAAGTCGAGGACGCCGAGCTGCGCTTTCATCGCCTCGTACGCGCGCAGACTGTCGAACAGCTCGCGCTGGATGCGCGGCGCGAGATCGGAATCGGCCATCGCGCGAAAGTCGTCGAGCACGACGCACAGTTCGCGCAACACGTTCAGCACGTCGTCGCGCGTCACGTCGCCGGCGAACTGCGGACCGCGACCGCGCCGCGGATTGCGCAAGTCGCGATCGCCGGCCATCACGACGAGCCGTCCTTCGAGCTCGTCGAGGTCGCGCTCACGCACGGTCTCGGTGCGCTGCACGTGATCGGAGAGCGCGATGACGGATCGCAGCGAATACGCGAGCGTGTCCGTCGCCTTGAGCCGCAACAGACTCGCGAGGCGATGCACGGCGACGAGCGTCTCCTCGATTGCGGCCGCGCGATT
>DASVNL010000036.1:0-2015 GCA_036383875.1 Thermoanaerobaculia bacterium | reverse complement strand
TCCTCGCCGACGCGCGCACGCACGACGCGGATCGAGTGATGGAACTCGTCGCCGGTGACGGTGACGTGGGGCTGGATGGTTTCGATGAAGATTCTGTGGCGCATACGAGTGATGAATGATGAATGATGAGTGATGAACGTTGTCGCAGATTGATTCAGCGTCGAGCCAATCTCGCGACGAGGCTCATCACTCATCATTCACCACTCATCACTCGTTACAATCCCAAAGCGAACATGTCTCTCGACCTCCTCCGTTCTGCGAAGAAAATTGCTTTCGTCTTCCCCGGTGGTTCTTCCCGTTGTGCGTTTCAGGTCGGCGTGATCGAGCGTCTGACCGCGCTTGGCATTCAGCCGTCGATGACCATCGGCGTTTCCGCGGGCTCGTGGAACGCGGCCATCGTCGCGGCGCACAACCACCAGCGCATCCGTTATTACTGGCGCTCGTTTCTGCGCATGCCGCATGTCGATCTGCGCAACCTGCTCGACGAGCAGTCGCCGTGGCGGTACGCGAAAGTGCATCGTCGCAACTTCGCGCGCTACATCGGCAATCGCCTGACGGCGCCCAATGCGTTGCCGTGCTACATCTCCGTCACGCGACTCCGCGATCGTCAGAGCGTGTTGCTGCGCGCGCAGGACGTCGAGCATCCGATCGATCTGATGCTCGCGGCGAACTACCTCCCGCCGTTTTTCACGCGCACGCCGCTCATCGGCGGGGAGCGCTACGGCGACGGCGGCATCACGGACAACGCGCCGTACGAGCTCGCGTTCGAGCACGGATGCGACGCGGTCGTTCTCGTGCCGCTGAAGGGTGAATCGGAAGGTGGGATCTACAAGAACACTCGCGACGTCGATCACGTGATCCCCGCGCCGTATCGCGATCGCGTGGTCGTGATTCGTCCGCGGCATCGCCTGCCAGTCAGCTTCACGGAGAAGCGCTGGGAGAAGCTCGCCCAACTGATGCTCATCGGCGACCTCCGCACCCGCGAAGTCCTCCTCGGCGAGCGTCACGCGGAGACCGATCTCCGCGCGCGCGGCGAGTCGCCTAGTGTGCGGGCGCTGCGACTGTGGCGCCGGGTGACAGGCGCGCCCGGATCAGTGGCAGCAGCGCAAGACCCGGCAGCGCCAGCGCAGCCGTGAGCCAGTAATACGGCGCGAAGCCGAGGTTCTGCGCGAGCACGCCGCTGAGCATCACGGCGACCGTGCGTCCGACGGCGAAGAGCGCGCTGAGCATCGCGTACTCCGTCGCGGCGTTGTCGCGATCGCAGATGAACATGAGGAACGAGAGGAACGCGGCCGTGCCGAGTCCGCCGCAGAACGTCTCGATGATTGCCGCGGTGTAGAGGCCGGGACGTCCTGCGTTGGTCATCGCGACGATGGCGTACGCGAGGTTCGAGAGCATTTGCACGAGGCCGAGGATCAGGAGGCTGCGGTAGATGCCGAAGCGCGAGACGAACGCGCCGCCGGCGATGGCGCCGAGGATCGTGCAGATCATGCCGAGGGTGGTGGTGACGTTGCCGATCTCGGTGGCGGTGAAGCCGCGGGAGACCCAGTACGGCCGGATCATCGCCATCATCGCGTTGTCGCCGAGGCGGTAGAGCAGGATCACGGCGAGCATCGCCAGTGCGGATGGTTTGCTGAGCCACGTCAAAAGTGCCGCGAATGGATTTTCGCGTTGCACGGACACGCTGCGATCCGCGGGCGCGGTGAAGAAGAGAATCGCGAAGATCGCGAGTGGCACACACGCGCCTGCGAGAAACGCGTTGCGCCACCCGATGCGATCGGCCAGCAGCGCGATCCCGCCGCCCGCGACGATCATCGCGGCGCGATACGCCGCGACGCGCGTCGAGTTCACGAGTCCGAGTTGCTCGTCCGGCGTGACGCGAATCAGGAGCGCGTCCGCGGCGATGTCATGCGTCGCCGACGCGATGACGAGCACGATCAGCGCACCCCAGAACGGCGCACTCGCCGGCTCCATGTTCCCCAGCGCCGCGAGTGCGAGCGACATCGCGATGAGCG
>DASVNL010000035.1:0-3017 GCA_036383875.1 Thermoanaerobaculia bacterium | reverse complement strand
CGCAGCCACTCGGCCGCGGTCTGCGTGCCATTCGCACCGCGCGCGATGACCGCGGCAGTCACGGCGCGCACGGCGTCGCGACGATACGCGGACTGGGTGCGCTGCAGTTCGTTCTTCAGATCCGTGGCGCCGAGAGAGTCGAGGAGCGCGAGTGCCTCGCGGACTTCGGCGTCGATCGGTGCGCGATACGCGTCCCACGCGCGACGTTGCGCGTCGCGCACGAACTTCACGTCGTCCTTCTCGATCTCGTCGAGCTCCTGCGAAGTCGCGATGCCCTGCGCGATCATCCACTCGCGCATCTTGCGGATGCAGTCGTATTCGACTTCCCAGTCGAGACGCTCTTTCGACTTGTAGCGTTCGTGGCTGCCCGACGTCGAGTGTCCCTGCGGCTGCGTGACTTCGGTGACGTGCAGCACCGCGGGCACGTGCTCCATCCGGACGATCGTCGCCGCGGCGATGTACGTCTCGCAGAGCGCGGGGTAATCCCACGCTTTGACGTTGTAGATGTCGTAGCCGGCCTTCGATTTCGGCTCGCGCTGAAAGCCTTTCAGCAATTCGGAGATGCTGGCCTTGGTGATCTGGTGTTCGTTCGGGACGGAGATGCCGTAGCCGTCGTCCCACACCGAGACGACCATCGGGATGCCGAGGACGCCGCCTGCGTTGAGCGACTCCCAGAACATCCCTTCCGCGCAGCTCGCGTTGCCGATCGTGCCCCACGCGATCTCGTCGCCGTTGTGCGTGAACTTCGGCGCATCGATGCCGAGCTCGCGATAGAGCCGCGAGGCCCATGCGAGTCCGACGAGCCGCGGCATCTGACCGCCGGTCGGAGAGAGATCGGCGGAGACGTTGTATTCCTCGAGCTGGTTCTTCCACTTGCCTTCGCCGTCGAGGAAGCGCGACGCGAAGTGCGCGTTCATCGAGCGGCCGCCGGACCATGGATCGTGCGCGACGTCGGCGTGCGCGTAGAGCTGGGCGAAGAACTCGTCGAGCGTCGCGGCGCCGAGGGCGAGCATGAAGGTCTGGTCGCGGTAGTAACCCGAGCGCCAGTCGCCGCGTCGGAAGGCGCGCGCCCACGCGAGCTGCGCGACTTCTTTGCCGTCGCCGAAGATGCCGAACTTCGCCTTGCCGGTCAGGACCTCCTTGCGGCCGATGAGACTGGCCTGACGGCTGCGGAACGCGGTCCGGTAATCATCGATGATGCTCTCGCGGGTGAACTGCGTCCGCGTGTGGGTCTCGAGTGTCGACACGTGTAGTTGCTCTCCGCGTCGAATCCTACAAGAGCCGAGGATTGCGTGTCACTCGTCCAGTCTGGCGAGGACGCGCAGCGTGCAGCGATTCACGTGTGCGCCGAGCGCGACGAGGCCGAGAATCACGGGCATGTAGATCAGTCCGGTGCAGGCCAGAATCAGCATGTGCAACGGGTCTTTGAAGTTCGCGTAGTAGACGACGCCGAGAAGGAAGAAGGATTCGAAGAGGAGCGCGCCGAAGAACGCGAGCTTGAAGTTGCGCTCTGCCGCGTCGAGTTTCTGCAGCGCGTTTCCGCGCATGGTGTCGAGGTCGTTCATGAGTTCATCCCTTCTTGTGCAGCACCGCCACGACGATGGCGATGCAGAGTGCGAGGTCGAGGACGAGGAACAGGATCCAGCCGGGGCTCAGTCGTTTCACGAGTTCTCCTTTCGCAGATGCGCGAGGCCGTACGCCAGCCGCGACTTCACGGTGCCGGCGCTGAGATCGAGGATGGCCGCGACTTGCGAGAGCGGCATTTCCTCGAGGTAATGAAGGGTGATGACCGCGCGACTCGCGGGCGAGAGCGTTTCGAGCGACGCCAGCAATCGCTCGCGCTGCCACGGGTCGGGCGGCTCGTCGAACGTCGCGACGTCGGCTTCTTCGACGAAGGGCCTGCGTTTGCGCAACACGCGAAACGCCTCCCGCGACGCGATGCGATACGCCCACGGCGTGAACAGTGATGCATCGGACAGCCACGCGATCTTCCCCACGATCGCGACGAACGTCTCCTGCACCACGTCTTCCGCCATCGCCACGTCGTTCGTCACGCGCGTGACGTACCGCAGCAACGCCGGCCCGATGTCGCGCAACAACGCGTCGAACGCGTCCCGGTCGCCGGACTGCGCCCGAAGAACCAGGGACCGCTGGTGCGCGTCGGGTGTCATCGGACGTTAGAGGCGGGAAGGAGGGAAAGTGTTCGGTGAGGCGAGTGATGAATGATGAGTGATGAGTGATGAGTGATGAACCGCGTCGCGAGATGCGCGTTATCGCAATGACGTCATGTCAAAGCGCGCGCATCTCGCGATGCGGTTCATCACTCATCATTCATCATTCATCACTCATCACTCGTTCCTATCCAACTCAGCCACCGCCACATCCAACATCGTCCCCACCTGCTCGCTCGTCGTGCTTTCGCAGTAGATGCGGATGATCGGCTCCGTTCCCGACTTGCGGAAGAGGATCCAGGAGCCGTCGGTGAAGTTGATCTTCACGCCGTCGGTTTCTTCGCGCTTCGCGAACGTCAGGCCGAAGGCCGTATCGAGCTCGCCTGACTTGACGCGGTCGATGAGGCGCGCGCATTGAGACATCGGACGGTTCAGGTCGCGGCGATCGTAGAAGAGCGTGCCGAATTCGGCTTCCATCGCCGCGATGATTTGCGACAGCGGCTTGCCGTAGAACGCCACCGCCTCCGCGACGAGTAAGCCCGAGAGGATGCCATCGCGTTCGGGCATGAACGCGCCGAAACCGATGCCGCCACTTTCTTCGCCGCCGACGAGCACGTCCTTCACGAGCATCAGGTCGGCGACGTACTTGAAGCCGATTGGCGTTTCGTGCAGCGTCGCGCCGAGGGTCGTCGCGACTTTCTCGATGAGGCGCGTGGTGGAAAACGTCTTGACGATGTCGCCGGTGCGTTTCTTCTCGCGCACGAGGTAGAGCGCGAGCAGCGCGATGATCTTGTGCGGCGATACGAACTCGCCTCGCTCGTCGAGGATGCCGAGGCGATCGGCGTC
>DASVNL010000034.1:0-2980 GCA_036383875.1 Thermoanaerobaculia bacterium | reverse complement strand
AAAGCGATGCGGCAACTTCTCCACGACGATGTACACATACTTGGTCGGAATCCGCAACCGCCGATCCTCGGGGTCATACCGATCGAGGAAATCCGCCGCGGCGAGATGGAACCCCTTGCCGAGGACCATCGGGAACTCCTGTCCGTACGTGACGAGCGTCCACGTGAACGGCTCGAGCCGTCGCTCCAGATCGAGCACCGTGTACGCGGTCGCGTTGTACCCGGAGTAGTTGATCAAGCGATCGTTCGCATCGGACACGGGCACGCGCACGAGCCACACGAGCAGCGCGGCCGCCGCGACGAAGTTCGCGATCCGTGTGCGTGCGACTTCGAAGAACGCGACGCCGATGAGCATCGCCAGCGTCATCGCGAGCCACGACGAGTTGCGTCGCACTTCGACGATCTCGGGCAATCCGTAGCGCGACGCGACGTGCGTGACGAGGAACGCGAGTGTTGCGAGCGCGGGCCAGAGCAACAACGCGCGGCGCTCGCGCACGAAGAACGCTCGGACGATCAGCGCGATCGCGATGACCGCACACGCGATCACGACCGGCGTGATCGCGACCCACGTCACGATGCGCGCGGCGTCGCCGTGTCGCAGGAACGGGAAGTAGTACATCGCCGCGGTGCCGGCATCGCTGCCGCTCGCGACGTCGGACGATGCGTTCACGCGGCTGTAGCGCAGGTACGCGAGCATCCACGTCGAGCCGATCGCGATTCCCGCCGCGCCCGCGAGCATCGGCTTGAGCAGCGGCCCGCGCGTGACGAGCACGGTGATCGCGGAGAGGATGACGAGTGGCACCGCGACGCCCGGATGCACCGCGGAGATCGCGGCGGTACAGAGCACGTAGCCGCTGAGCGACCACGCGCTTTGTGTCATCCCGTGCTTCAGCACGGGATCCCCTGATTCTGCGGAGGGGATCCCGCGCGGACGCGCCGGATGACAGGATGCGCGCAGCAGGAACATCGCCGCGGGAAAGAGGAAAACGATCGCGAGCTCCTGCGGGAGCGTCGCGGTCTGGCGTTGAAAGACGGTCTGCAGGACGTCGTACTCGCCTTCGGTCGGCGGGATGTCCGCGTGCTTCATCGTGACGAACGTGCTGCCTTCTTTTGCGTCTGCCGTCGCGACGCTGCCGCCGAGGACGAAGTACTGCGCGGCGCCGCCGGTCATGGTCGCGAAGAGGAGGCCCGCGACGAGGCCCGCGCGCATCGAGCCCGCGAGGCGTCGCGTCGTGTCCGCGACCGCGATGGTCATCAACACGCCGACGATCGCGCCGAAGAAATTCAGCAGCAGGATCGCGTCGACGTTCGTCAGCTCGTGGATGGCCATCAGCAGGAAATGCATGCCGCGCGGATACGGACCCCACGCGGGATCGACCTGCCGCCCCTGTTCGAGCAGCCGGAAAAGATAGAGGTGCGCGTACGTGTCGGAGAAGCCGAGGTTCGCCGTCGAGAAGGGACGAATGAGTCGCAGCGACGCGGCGATCGCGATGAGCGCGCTCCAGCCCGCGAGACTCCAACGCGTCGTCGAGGATGCGAGCGCAGGACGCAGTCGCGCGTCGGTGCGACGCAGCAGGCGTTTCGCGCGACGTCGCACGTTCACGCGGCCTTCGAGCACATTGATCGACGACACGACGATCGCGCGATACGCATCGCGCACGAGTGCGAACGCGGGACGTCCGCTGACGCGCGCACGCGTCGCGAGGATCACGGCTGCGAGTGCGGCGATGAGCGTGAATGTCGAGAAGACGTTGAGCAGCGTGAGGAGTTGTCCGAGGAGCGTGAGGCCGATCGTGCACGCGGCGAGGCACCACCAGAACCACGCGAATCGATCGAGCGCTTCGGGACGTCGCCGCGCGAGCGCAGGCACGACGATGACCAGCACCACCATCGCGATGACGATGCGGATCACGGCGTCGATCGAGAGGAGAGCGTACATGTCAGTAAGCCGCGTAGTACGACGTATCGAGCTCGGCGAGCACACGGCTCATCGAGCGTCGGGTGAGCAGATAGAGCACGATCGAACCGGCGAGCAGTCCGACGACCGCGAGCGAGTAATGCATCGCGCGACTGCAAATGAATCCGGTCGCGACGTTCACCGCGAGCGCGATCGCAACCGCGCGCGCCGCGAGGTCGACGCGTGAGAGCGTGAGCAGCATGAGCATGTTCTGCACGGCGAACATGTAGATCACGTACGCGACCGCGGCGATCCAGAAGACGCGCGTCGTCGTGAGCGATGCGAGCGGTTCCTGGAAGCGCGGACCGGCATTCAAACGCAGCGTGTTTGCGACGAAGACCGCGATGCCGAACGCGATGATCGACGCGACGCCGAGGAGCAGCACGCGACGTCGTTGCGCCGCGCGCGCTTCGTCGAGGAACGACTGCGCGTCGGCGATCTTGATGCGCTTCTCGTTCGGGATCAGCGTTTCGGAAAAACGTCGCGTCGTGAATTCAACGACGCCGCTGAGCACCATCACGACGACGAGCGCGAGGTCCATGCCGAGCTCGTAGCGCACGTTCAGCCAGAAGCCGTACGGCGGAAAGTCTTCGCGGCCCGCGTGCGACGTCCACGCGATCATGCGATCGGCGAAGAGGAACGTGTTGTACAGGAGTCCGTACAGAAAAAAGCGCGAGGTGCTGTAGACGAGGACCGTGAGTCGCGGCGGATTCACGGGCTCGGCCGCCGACGCGTGACGCGCCGCGCGATTGAGGTACCGCAGCGCGATGCCGAACGTCAGCACGTCGGCGACGGCAAGTCCGATCGCGTTGCACACGATCGGTCCGAGTCGGAACACGAGCGCCGATGCGAGCACCGCGGCCAGCGCGATCGCAGTGGTCAATGCGAACAAGCCGGTCTTGCGCAACAGGTACAACATCGACCAGTTGAGCCACAGCACCGACAGCGCCGCGTAGTATCCGGCCGCGAGCAGAAGCATCGACCACGGCAGGCCTTCGAAGATCAAGTTGAAGAGCAACGCCAG
>DASVNL010000033.1:0-12258 GCA_036383875.1 Thermoanaerobaculia bacterium | reverse complement strand
CGTCTGAGATGCCGACGTTCCTGCTGCAGTACGGGCAGGCGCTCAACGCGCTCTCCCTGTTGATGATCTACGCCGCCGGACGCGTGCTGCTGCGTTCGCGCGAAGCGGGACTGATCGCGGCGTCGCTGGCGATGTTCGTCTCGTATTACCCCGGCTTTTACCTTTCGTGGGGACGCTACACGCATCTCGCGGGGACGCTCGTGTTGCCCGCGCTGCTGATCGCGCTGTGGCAACTCGCACGCGCGACGAAGCCTGCGCGCTGGATGATCGCGTCCGCGATTCTCGCGAGCGGCGTGCTGCTGATCCACGTGCGCGTCGCGCTGTTCGCACTCGTGTTCGCCGCGGTGATGCTCGCCGCGACGCGCCCGCACGTCTTGCGCGCACTCGCGCGCTGGTCGCTGGCCGCGCTGATCGCGGGACTGCTCGCGGCGCCGTGGCTGATCGTGCTCGTGCGCAATCCGCACGTCGGCGACGTGATCGAGCCGGTCGCGACGCGCGGATTGCCGATGCACCTCGTCGCGTCGACGCACAATCGCGAGCTCCTCGCACTCGCGACTGCGGGCGTGAGCGGCATCGCAGGCTGGCTGTCGATGCCGATCATCGGACGCGCACTGTCCGCCGCGTGGTGGCTCGTGATCGTGCTCGTCTCGCGACGCAAGACGAAGTCGCGCAACACGCCGTGGGGTCCGATCCAGTTGATCGGCGCGTTCGTGTTGATTCTCGCAGTCACGCTTTACTGGAAGCCGCTCGGCATCGACCTCACGGGATTCGCGACGCTCGACTCCGCGATCATCACGATGTTCCTCCCGCTCGCGCTGACCGGCGCGGCGCTGATCGTCTGGGTGCTGCGCATGCGCGGCATCGACATGTTCGTGCTGATCATCGGCCTCGCGCTCGCAGGCGCGGCGAGCACTACGAGCATCGTCAATCCCTCCACGGTGTTCACGGACGAATCCGATCTCCGCGCGATGCGCTGGATCTCCGCAAACGTTCCGCACGACGCGTACTTCGCGGTCGAAGGACGTCCGTGGATGCCGCCGGCGTACGTCGGCAAGGACGGCGGCTACTGGCTGCACGTCACGACCGGCCGCCGCTCGAATCTCCCGCCGCTGCTCTACGCATGGTCATTGCCGCGCGATGCTGTCGACGAACGCGCTGCAGGTGATCTATCGCGACGGCGGCGTCCTCGTGCTGAAGATGCGGTGATTGCGGCGCTGCGATTCTCCGTTACAGTTTCCACGAACATGCAATCTGCCACCGACCGGCGACGGGCCGAGCGAATTCTGTTGCGGCCGCCGCTCACTGCGTTTCTCGACTCGCAGGAGGTCGAGCTGCATGAGCTCGGTCCGCTGGGGTGTCGCATCGAGCATGACGAGCCGATGACGAACGGCGAGAACGCGAAGCTGATGTTCTCGTGGGACGGCGAGGAGCTCACGCTCGATTGCAGCGTCGTGCGCAGCGGCCATGCGCCGTCGTCGCGATTCTTCTCCGGCGTGAGTTTCAACGTGCGACCGGCGGAGGCGCTGCGACTCGCGCGCGTCGTCGAGGTGCTCGAAGGGAAGCAGCAGCTCGAGCGGCTGCGCACGATCGTCGAGGCGTCGAAGCTCATCAACTCGTCGATCGACGCGGACTCGCTCTTCGACTCGATTCTCTCCGTCGCGCGCGCGGAGCTCGGCGTCGAGCGCGGGACGTTGTACTTCGTCGACGAAGCGACGAAGGAGATCTGGTCGAAAGTCGCGGAAGGGCTCGACGTGAGGGAGATCCGTCTGCCGATCGGACGCGGACTGGCGGGCATCGTTGCGGAGTCGGGCGAGCCGGTGATTCTTCACGACGCGTACGCGGACTCGCGTTTCGATCGTTCGCTCGATCAAGCCACGGGATTTCGTACGCGATCGATGTTGTGCGTGCCGATTCGCAATCGCGAGCGGCGCGTCGTCGGTGTGCTGCAGCTTCTGAATAAAGAGTCGGGCTCGTTCGGCGAGCGCGATCTCGAGTTTCTCGACGCGATCTCCGATCACATGGCCATCGCGATGGAGAACGCCACGCTGCACCTGGCCATCGTCGAGAAGAAGCGGATGGAGCAGGAGCTGATGCTCGGCCGCGAGATTCAGAGCCGCCTGCTCCCCAAACCGCCGAGCGATCTGCGCGGACTCGCGCTCGCCGCGACGACGATCCCGTGCTTCGAAGTCGGTGGCGATTACTACGATTTCCTCGAGCTCCCCGGCGGCGACCTCGGCATCGCAATCGGCGACGTCTCCGGCAAAGGCGTGTCCGCGGCGCTCATCATGTCGAGCATCCAGGCCGCGCTGCGCGTCGCCGCGCCGATCGAGCCCGATCTCGCGTCGCTGATCGCGCGACTCAACGCGCTGCTGTTCCGCATGGCCGGCGGCCGCAAGTACGTCACGTTCTTCTTCGGACGCTACAGCCCCGCGACGGGCGAGCTGCGCTACGTGAACGCAGGCCACAATCCGCCCCTGCTCATCACGGACGGCGAAGTGATGCCGATCGATTCGACGGGCCGGCCGATCGGCATTCTCGCGGACGCGACGTACGAAGAACGCAGCGTGAGTCTCGCGCGCGGCGCGACGCTGTTTCTCTACACGGATGGATTGAACGAAGCGAACAATGCCGCCGAGGAGGAGTTCGGGAACGAGCGACTCTGGGCGAGCGTTGCGCGCGCGTCGCAGGCGGGGATTTATACGATCGCGCCCGCGGTGCTCGAAGACGTGCACGCGTTCGAGGAAGGCACGCACGCGTCGGACGACAAGACGATCGTCGTCCTGCGACGGATCTAGCTCGTGTCATCCCGTGCTTACGCGCGGGATGACACTTCCAACCAGTCGAACGCGTGCGACCACAACGCGCGTCCGCGCGAGGTGAAGAATCCGAGATGGCCGAGCTTCTGCGCGCCGGCTTCGCGCGGCGAGAGAAAGCGCAGTTCGTGCGGCGTGTTTTCGTAGATCGACAGCAGCGCCGGGATCGAGCGTGAGTTCGCGATCGGATCGTCGGTGATACCGAGGGCGAGGATCGGCGCGCGGACGTCGGCGTACCACTGTTGCGCGATCGTCTTGCCGAAGAAACTCGCGAGGTAGCGATCGGCTTTGCACCACGCGGCCCATTCACGCGCGACTTCGCGCGGCAGGTCTTCGCCCCAGCCGACGGCCTTCGCGGGTGCGTAGCCGAGGAGCGCGGTGGTGAGCGGAATGAAGACGTGCATCATGAAGCGGGCGAGGTAGCGGAAGGGGCGCGGCATCAACGGCAGCGTGCCGACGGAGCACGCGACCATGACCACGCGCTGCACGTGTGCGTGATTGTGCGCGAGGCCGAGGAGCTGGCCGCCGGCGCTGTGGCCGAGCGCGAACATCGGGAGCGTGGGGAAGCGCGATGCGAGCAGTTCGATGGCCGCGGCGATGTCGAGCGTGCCGTAGTCGCGGAAGGTCGCGTCGAAGCCGCGCAGCGATCCACGACGCGATCCGGCGATGCCGCGGTAGTCGTACAGCAGCACCGCGTAGCCGCGCTCCGTTGCGGCTTCGGCGAAGCGGCGATAGAACTCTTTCGGCACGCCGAGGGCGGGATTGAGCACGAGCGTGCGACGCGGTGCGTCGTCGGGCGTGAGCAGGAGCGCGGAGAGCGCGTAGCCATCGCGCGCGGCGAGGGAAAGCGTTTCGATCTGCACGATGCGCCGAATTGTAGAGAACGCAACCTCGGCCGCGATCGCGCCGTATTCAGCGGGTCATGCGACGCTACGCGATCATCGCCATCCGCCTGTTCCTGGGCATCACGTTCTTCAGCTCCGGCATGGGCAAGCTCACGCACGGCGACTTCCCCGGATTCATCGGGCCGGTGTGGCTCGAAGAGCGGCTCGCGCAGTACGGCCTCGCGTTCTTCGCGCGATTCGTCGCGTGGTCGCAAGTCGGCGTCGGACTGTTGCTGCTCTCGCAGCGTTTCGCGACCCTCGGCGCCGTAATGCTCGTCCCGATGCTGATCAACATCCTCGTCGTGACCATCTCGCTGCAGTGGCGCGGCACGCCGTACGTCAACGCGGTGTTGCTCGCGATGAACCTCGTGCTGCTCGCAGCGGACGCGCGAAAACTGCGGCCGCTGTTCACCGAGAGTCCGGCAAGCGTGCCGCTCACGCCGCTCGTGGGAGTGTCGCCGCGCGCCGATGCGCTGGTCGTCGCGGGACTCGTGTGTGGCGCGATCGCGCCGATGCTGTACTCCGTGCATCGCATCGCGACGTTCACCGTCGTCGGTCTCGCGCTCTCCTTGTTCATCGCGGCTGCGGTGCTGCGCCGGAAGTCGCGCGCATGAACTCTTTGCTCGCGCTGATGCTCTTCGCGACGTCGCTGCAGGTACGCGACGGCGACGTGCGCCAGCCGCTCACGAACGAGGAGCGCGCGTGGCGCGAGCTGATCGCGTCGCGCGTCGAGACGTGGCCGTCGTTCGTCGAGAAGCTTGCAGTCCCATACGATCCGGCACCCGCGCCGGAACGCGTCACGATCGTGATCAGCAACAGCGGCGCGCGCGACGCGTTCACGATCGACGCGCAGACGATCGGCTTCGACGTCGCGAAGTTGCACGCCGCGTACGGCGATGCGCGATCGGACGAGAATCGCGATCGCATCGATCGTCTCTTTCGCCACGAGTTTGCGCATCTCCTGCAGAAGTCGTGGCTGCGCACGCATCCCTACGACGCAGCCACGATCTTCAACTCCGCGCTCCTCGGCGTGTGGCTCGAAGGGCTCGGCAACTATCACTCGATGTCGGATCGCTGGCGCGGCGACTCCACGATCGCCGCGGAGACGCTGAAGAAACTCGAGCCGCGATTCGCCGCGCGCATGGCGGCACTCGCGTGCGCGACGCCCGACGGCGCGAAGGCGTTGATGGCGGACATGAACGAGACGCGCTTCGAGGAGAAGTGGGGCGGCCTCACGCTCGCGTTGTGGATCGAAGCGGAGATGCGCACGGATGCCGATGCGTATCGCAAGCTGATTGTCGCGGGACCCGATGCGATCCCGGCGATGGCGAAGCGTCACCTCTCGACGGAGCTCGCGTCGGTGATGGCTGAAACGCTGAATGCGGCGCAGCGTTGCGGCGCGAATCCGTAGCGTAGAATCCCGCGCTTCCGTGTATCGCATCGCCATTCATCCGGACCGCGTGCGCGTGCTCGACGGCTCGATCCAGTCGTTCTCGGATCGCTGGACGGAACTGCTTGAACGCGCGGGACACGAAGTGCGTCCGGTGTACTGGCGCACGCCCGGCCTGATCGACACGCTGCGCGAGTGCGATGGATTTCTGACGTGGTTTCCGCCGCTCCCGAATCCGCGCGAATACATGAAACGGCTGGTGCTGACGCTCGAGCAGGCACTGCCCGACTTGCTCGTCTTTCCGAGTTGGAAATCGGCGTGGCACTTCGACGACAAGATCGCGCAGACGATCCTGCTCGAAGCCGCAGGCCTGCCGATGCCGCGCACGCACGTCTTCTGGCACATCGACGACGCGCGCGCGTTCGTCGCCTCCGCGCAGTTTCCGCTCGTGCTGAAACTGGCGAGCGGCTTTCGCTCGCGCAACGTCGCGCTGCTGCGCAACGCCCGCGAAGCGGAACTTTGGCTGCGGCGATTCTTCGCGTACGGCGTGAGCGACCTGAAGCTCTCGCCGCTGCGCGCGCTGCGCAGCAAGCTACGGCCATCGACGCAGCCATCGCAGCTCACGTTTCAGAAGGGAGTGATCCTGTTGCAGGAGTTCGTGCCGGACAACGCGTTCGACACGCGCGTGATCGTCATCGGACATCGTGCAGTCGCGCTGCGGCGTCCGAATCGTCCGAACGATTTTCGCGCGAGCGGCAGCGGCGTGATGGATCCCGATCCGACGAAGATCGACGTCGACGCCGTCGCGCTCGCGATGCGTGCGTCGCGCGTGCTGGACATGCCGTCGATCGCGGTCGACGTGCTGCGTCGCGAGGGCAAACCGGTATTGACGGAAGTCAGCTACTACTACGAAGGCAGCAGCGTCCTGAAGAGTCCGGGGCATTGGGTCGAGCGCGACGGCGAGATCACGTGGGTCGAGGAACGGATTCGCGCGGAGGACGCGCTGCTGGAGATGTTTCTCGCGCGGCTCCCGTAGAATCGGGAGCCATGCGCATCCTGCGTTCGCTGCTCCTCGCCTTCGTCGCGCTGCCGTTGTGCGCGGACTTCAAACAGTTCACCGACGTGCCGCGCGATCCGTCGATCGAGACGAAGCTGCGCATGGCCGCGGAGACGTCGCTGAAGGCGTATCCGAAGCTGAAGGCCGACGATCTCGCGATCGCGATCATCGATCTCTCCGACCCGCAGCTCATCGCGCGCGCCGACTATCACGGCGACGTGCCGTTCTATCCGGCGTCGGTGATCAAGCTGTTCTTCATGGCCGACGTGTTCGCGACGAAGAAAGAGAAAGTGCCGGACGTCGATCGCGCGCTGAAAGAGATGATCGTCGTCTCCGACAACGACGCGACGGCGTACATCGTCGACATTCTCGCGAACACGGTGCCGGGTCCGTCGCTCGAAGGGCGCGCACTCGCGAAGTACATCGAGCGCCGCCGCGACATCAATCATCGCTTCGAGAAGCTTGGCTACGTCGACAACGTGAGCGCAATGATGAAGCCATGGAGCTTCGGACCGTTCGGCGTCGACAAGCAAGTCCTCGGCGAGAACCGCGCGAATCGCAACAAGCTCACCGCGAACGCGACGGCGTCGCTGTTGCTCTGGATCGTGCGACGCCGCGCGCCCGGCGCGGAAGCGCAGATGTCGCTGCTCGCGCGTCCGCTGGCGCCGCTGCGCGAAGAAGAGAATCAGGTGAAGGAGTTCATCGGCGAGACGCTGCCCGCTGACGCGAAGCTCTGGTCGAAGGCCGGCTGGACGAGCGAAGTGCGCAACGACGCGGCGTACATCGAATTGCCGAACGGGAAGAAGTACGTGCTCGTGATTTTCACGCGCGGCACGGCCGATGACGTCACGCTGATCCCGGCGATCGCGAAGAACGTGTTCGCGGAGTTGCAGTGAATTAGACTCCGCGGCCCATGTCTCACGTCTCCCAAATTGCAGCAGAACTGAACATCCATCCCCACCAGGTCGAACGCACTCTCGAGCTCGCGGAGGGCGGCGCGACGGTGCCGTTCATCGCGCGGTATCGCAAGGAAGCGACGGGCAATCTCGATGAAGTGCAGATCCAGGCGATCCTCGATCGCGCCGCGGAGCTGAAGGAGCTCGACGACCGGCGCGCGGCGATCCTGAAGTCGATCCAAGAGCAGAACAAGCTCACACCCGAACTCGCGAAAGCGATCAACGACGCGAAGACGCGCACCGCGCTCGAAGATCTGTATCTCCCGTATCGCCCGAAGCGTCGGACGCGCGCGACGATCGCGAAGGAGCGCGGACTCGAGCCGCTCGCCGATGCGATCTGGGGACCGGCGCGCGTCGCGCCGCCGATCGCGCAGTTTCTGAGCGCCGAAGTTCCCGACGAGGCCGCGGCACTCGCGGGTGCGCGCGACATCTGCGCGGAGCGGCTCGCTGAAGATGCGGAGCTGCGACAGTTCGCACGATCGCTCGCGTCGAGACAAGGCGCGATCACGTCTGCGGTGTTGAACGAGAAGAAGGAAACGAAGAGCAAGTTCGAGATGTACTACGAACATCGCGAGCCTCTCGCACACGCGCCGTCGCATCGCGTGCTGGCGATCTTTCGTGGCGAGGCCGAAGAGTTCTTGAACGTGCGGTTGCGCTTCCCGGATGAGGACATCGTCGCGGGACTGAAGCGGCGATCGGCGCGTCCGACGCCGATGCCCGAGGAGCGGGAGAAAGCGGTCGAGGACGGCTACAAGCGGCTGCTCTCGATCTCGCTCGAAGGGGAGTTGCGCGCGGACCTCAAACAGCGCGCGGACAGTCAGGCCATCGAAGTGTTCGGCCAGAACTTGCGCAATCTTCTGCTCGCGCCGCCGGCGGGAAGTCGTCGCGTGCTCGCACTCGATCCCGGACTGCGCACGGGGATCAAGGTCGCGATGCTCGACGAAACGGGCAAGTTGCTCGAGACCGCGACGCTCTACACCGAACGTTCCGCGAACGAGCGCGCGTCCGCGTCGAAGTCGCTTCAGCGACTCGTCGATGCGCATCGTCCGAACCTCATCGCCGTCGGAAACGGCACCGGATCGCGCGAGGCGGAAGCATTCGTGCGCGCGAGCGTGTCGGATTTGCCTGTAGTCTCGGTGTCCGAACAGGGCGCGTCGATTTACTCCGCGTCCGAGGTCGCGCGCGAGGAGTTCCCTGAGCTCGATGTCTCGCTGCGCGGCGCTGTCTCGATCGGACGACGGTTGCAGGATCCGCTCGGCGAACTGGTGAAGATCGATCCGAAAAGCGTCGGCGTCGGGCAGTATCAGCACGACGTCAATCAAACGCTGCTGAAGAAGAAACTCGGCGAGACCGTCGACTGGTGCGTGAACCTCGTCGGCGTCGACGTGAACACCGCGTCACCGCAGCTGCTCGAGCACGTATCGGGAATCGGGCCTGTGCTCGCGAAGCGCATCGTCGAGCATCGCAACGAGAACGGTTCCTTCAAATCGCGCAAAGGTCTGATGGATGTTCGCGGACTCGGCGCGCGCGCGTTCGAGCAGTGCGCGGGCTTCCTGCGCATTCGCGACGCGCACCCGCTCGACAACAGCGCCGTGCATCCGGAGCGCTACAAGCTCGTCGAGACGATGGCGTCGGATCACGGTGTGGCGCTGCGCGAGCTCGTCGGCAACGCGGAGCTCGCCGATCGCATCGAGTGGCGCAAGTACGTGAGCGGCGACGTCGGAGAGCCCACGCTGCGCGACATCGTCGCCGAGCTCAAGAAGCCGGGACGCGATCCGCGCGGTTCGTTCGAGCCGCCGAAGTTTCGCGACGACGTGCAGAAGCTCGAAGACCTGCGCGAGGGGATGGTGCTCGAAGGGATCGTCACGAACGTCACGGCGTTCGGCGCGTTCGTCGACATCGGAGTTCATCAGGATGGACTCGTGCACGTCTCGCAGCTCGCGAACAAGTTCGTGCGCGATCCGCATGAGGTCGTGAAGGTCGGCGATCGCGTGACGGTGAAGGTCACGGGAGTCGATACCGAGCGCCGCCGTATCGCACTTTCGATGAAGTGAATCTTCAGTCCGGCATGTGTCGTGCTCTAGGGGAGACCCGGAGGCCCCGACATATGAAGAAAATCAGTGTATTGGCGCTTAGTGTTTTGATGGTGTTCGCGATTGCTTGTGGTCGCGACGAGACTGCCGAGGCTCCGGCTTCGACGACGACTGTGGAACAGCCGGGTACGACGAGTCCGACGGACGTCGCGCCCGTGACCGCGCAGACCTGGATCGATGACGTCACGATCGGCCACGAACTGGCCGCGGACGGATCGATGGTAACCGGCAAGGGCGGCGACGATTTTGCTCCGGGACAGCCGATCAACATCACGATGGAAGTCGGCGACGCACCGCCGAACTCGTCCGTGAAGGTTGTTTGGTACGGTCCGAACGAGACGAAGATCGGCGAAGAGAACAAGCCGGTCGTCGCAGGTCAGAAGTACCTCGGCTTCACGTCGTCGGACACGGCGTCGTGGGCGAAGGGCGACTATCGCGCGGAAGTCTGGATCGGCGACGAGAAGGTCAACACGCAGCAGTTCCAGATCGTCGACGCAGCGGGCGCTGGTAAGTAAAGCAACCGCTTAACTGTCTGAACCGACACGGGCGCCGCGCGAAAGCGTGGCGCCCTTTTTGTTTAGCCGGCGCCGACGAAAACCAATTCCGCGCCCGGATGATCGAGCCACTCGGAGCTGTCGGGCTGCAGGAAGTGGCGTGTGCCGAAGCGATCCTGCATCGCGGCGGGGAAGGGCGTCGGAATCGTGACGTGCAGTTCGAGCTCGTCGAACAGCGACTCCTGCAGTTTCGGCGGTTCGATCAAGCCCCACGCGCTGAGATCGGGATTCGCGACGGTGATGATGTAGTCGGCGTCCTCTTCGACGTCGGCTTCGAACGCGATCGGATCGCGCGGCTCGACGCGCTCGACATGCCAGCGCAGATGCGAGTGGCTGCCGTGCAGCGCGAAGTCGTAGGTGCCGTACGCGAAGGGCTGCGCCGCCGGAAGGTGACGCAGCCCGCGAGTTTTCGTTCCGTAGATTTGTGTGCCGAGGGCTGCGGCCATGTCGTTGGGTGCGAGGACCAGATCGACGAAGCCCCAGAAACGATCGCGCTTTGCCGACCGCGGCAGACGTTTCCGTCCGATCGCGATCAGGCGCTCGAAGTGATGATTCGCCGGCGACAAAAGAATGAGCAGGCGTTGGATGTCACGTAACTCGTCCGCGTGCGGCTCTTCGACGCGCGGCCGGTAGAGAAACGTGACTCTGCCGTGCTCGAGCGTGTCTTCCTGCACCTTCGTTTTCGTTGCGACGTGTCCCATTGCCTCTCACGTTTCAAAGCGGGTGCCGCATCAGTCTCCGGCGACGAATGCGTTCATCTTCCACTCGCCGTTCTGCTTGAGAAATCCCGCGCGATATCCGACCGGGCCGTGAACATCCTTCGCCGCGACGTAGCCCGTGCGACCGTCCGCAGTTTTTACGTGGCGCCAGTCGCCTTTGTCGGGTCCGGGCGTCGCGCGTTCGACGATGTCGTGCGACAGCGACGCGATGACTTCCGCGTTCGCGTCGGCGCTCTTGCGCAGCGGGACGTTCTCGCCAATCACCGCGAAGTGCGTGAACACATCTTTCTCCTCGGGCCAGGCGCTGTAGACGTATGGGGCCCAAAATGATTTCGTTTCGCCTTCGCCGAGGAACGAGCCGCCGTGTGCGAGGACGGAGTCGAGCTCGTCCCACACGCCGGGGCGGGCGAGAGCCTTCTGCAGCGCGGACGTGCCGCCGCCGTCGCCGAACGACGTGCGAATCTTCGGATCGGACAACGCCACGACCGCCTTCGCGTCGCGACTCTTCACCGCGGCGCGGAGCTTGTCGCGATACGCGACGAACGTCGGATCGGTCGATGCCTGATCGACGGGCGCGAGCTTCGGACCCGCGACCGGCTCCGCGCCGACGGGCGTCGGAGCCGGGGCGAGCGTCTCCGTCGTCGCGGAGGTATCGGTGGTGGCGGAAGTTTCAGTTTGCGTTGCGACTGACGTCGCGGACGTCGTGGTGGTCGCGGACGTATCGGTTTGCGTGGCCGATTCGTCGCGGCCGCCGCAGGCGAGCGTGAGTGTGAGTGCGAGTGCGATGAAGAACTTCATGCACTCGCCAGATGCAGACTCAGCGCCGGATTGCGCCCTGCGGCTCGGCCGGCTTCGCGAAGCGAATCCAGTCGACCTCGAGAATGGCGTCCGCGCGGCGATCTTTGAGGATCGTCGTGTTGAATTTCTGCGGATCGTTCTGCAGATCCTGCGCGGAGTTCCAGCCCGTGTACGCATTCACGCCGACCTGCAGCGTGCGCGGCAGATCGCTGCGGAAGAACGTCTCGCGCGTCTGCCACTCCTCGCCGTCGTAACGCGACATGAGCGTGAAGTTCGGACCACTGCGAACGATGCGGAGCTCGATCCAGCCGCTGCGCGCGGGCGCGAGTTTGAGATTCGAGCGTGAGTTCACGGTGGTCTTCGTTTCGAACACCGGCTTGCCGGTTTCGAACGCGATGCCGGTCGTGAGGAACAGCCAGTTCTCCGCGCGTGGCTCCCACGTTTTCGCACTGTTCGGCCGCGCCTCGCGCACCATCAACCCCGCGAGCGACCACGGCTCATCGGGCAGGTCGGACTTTTTGCCACGCACGCGCACCCGCGCCGTGACATCGAAGGCCCCACTGACTTCGCGAAAGAGAAACGGCGCGTGGAACTCGGCATACCACCCCGAGGTCCACGGCTCGACGACGAGCTTCCCATCGTCGACCGCAACCCGCTTCGCCATGTCCGGCCAGCCTTCAGCAGTTTCAAATCGCGACCACTTCGCGAGCGAATCCGCGGTCGCGAATTCATCGGAGAGATCGTCAGCAAACAGAGGAACAGTGAGGAGAAGAAGAATGAGGATGCGTTTCATCGGGCGGGAGTGTCGGGGCGGGTGATGAAGAAGGTGTGAAGGGGTGGTTGTCGGTTGGCGGTTGGCAGTTGGCGGGAGGCCACCGCCCGACCACGGTCGCACAACTCACGGTCGTGGTTGTGTGGTGGTCCCCCGCCAACCGCCAACCGCCAACACCAACTGATTACTGCGGTGCCGCCGTCGCGAACCCGACGTCGATAC